>JAHFAF010000025.1 GCA_023250715.1 Pseudobdellovibrionaceae bacterium
GCTATTCCTATTTCATCCAAAAAAAGAGTCCCGCCATGGGCTAGCTCCACTCTTCCCTTTTTTCTTTTCTGTGCGCCTGTAAAGGCCCCTGCCTCGTACCCGAAAAGCTCGGCCTCTAAAAGGTTCTCGGGTATCGCCGTACAATTGATCTTCACGAGAACGCCCTGAGAATCACTGAGTCGATGAAGGTACTCCGCAAGGACGCCTTTACCAGTGCCGCTCTCGCCTTCGATAAGAACATTTGCGCGGCTTCGGGCCGCCTGTTGGGCTATCTCGATCACGTCTCGCATGATTTGCGTTTTTCCGACGAGATCTCGAACATCGGCCCCAACCCGGGCTTTCAATTCCTCTTTGAGTCCTAAATTTTCATTTACCAAGCGACGCCGTTCTAGCGCCTGATGCACGGACTTCAGGACTTGAATCCTCTGCAACGGCTTTGTGATGAAGTCATAAGCGCCTTTTTTCATCGCTTCTACCGCAAGCTCCACCGTTCCATACGCGGTAATGAGAATAACCTCGACTCCGGGATCTAATATTTTTACAGCGGCGAGAAGCTCAAGCCCGTTCATGGAACCCATCCTCAAGTCCGTCATCAAAACGTCCACCGGGCCTTTGCGAATTTGGGCCAAAGCGCCTTGGGGGTCTTGGAATGTATGCACTTCCGCACCATCGCTCTTCAAAATACGCTCGAGCGATTCCAGATTGGGAAGCTCGTCGTCAACGACGATGATTCGGTAACGTGACATAGATCCTCTTGGAATTTGCGAGGGGACCGAAACAATCTCCTGTTCTCAAACTTCGTCCGGTGAGATTGCCGCGGCCTTCTTACCCGGCCTAGTCCGCTTCGCTAGACCAGCCCTAGGATGTCGGCCTCGCAAGTACTATGCGGGAAATTGAAATGTGAACGTCGTGCCTTTGCCGAGCTGGCTCTCACACTCCAAGGAGCCATTCGCCTCTTCTGCAATCGACTTGGTCAACATCAAACCCAAGCCCGTGCCGCCGTTCTTGGTCGTGAAAAAGGGTTGAAAAGATCGTTTCTGCGTCGACTCGTTCATTCCGTGCCCAGTATCGCTGAATTGAATTCGGTAAGAGTTGGAAACCCGCTCGGTTCTCACCTTAAGCGTTCCCCCATCTGGCATGGCTTCTCTTGCGTTTTTAATTACGTTTAGAAACGCCTGCTTCAATCTTCCGGGATCGGTTTCAAGATAGAATTCCGAGTCAGAAAGATCTGTTTCAACACGAATATTGCGCGATCGATCTTCCTCTTTGCAAAAATTGATAATTTCACTAATTAACTCGTTAATTGGCGTCTTTTGCCGATCATGGACAGGCACGCGAGCACGCACCAAATAGCTTTCTGTGATTTGATTCAATCGAACGATCTCTCTTGAGATGCTCGCAATCGTACGACCGATTTCCGGATCGGTTCCTCCGAGCTCGTTTTCTAGCCAATCGATATTAAGCGAAATCGCGTTCAGAGGGTTTCGAATCTCATGGACCACCTCCGCTGAAAGCTGGCCCACCGCCGCGAGGCGCTCCGATTGAAGGAGCTCTGTCTGTTGCCGTTGGATCTGCTGATCCCGCTCACGAAGCGCTTCCAACATCCGGTTGTATTCGCGAGCCAAAAGGGCCACCTCATCCTTGTCTGATGTTTTCACCTTTAAGCCCTGGGTAAAATTTCCCTGGGAGATCCTCTTAATGCTACTGATGAGAAGCGGTAAGGGGCTCAACACTCTGTTTGAGAGAAGGAGCGTCACCATTCCAAAGGCAACAACGAGAAAGGAAAGTGACAAGCTCGATAACAAATTCTCCCGCCCCTCACTCTGCGCCGCAAGGGTAACTTTCTGGCACTCGTCATCCACTCGACGAGAAAGGGACTGCAGATTCCCCCGCAAACGAGTCAGGGCGTTTTCGAACTTTCCCTGCTCACGTGCGGTAGCCATCTCATCAAAGGATTGCTTGGCTAAATTCAAAATATTCATGAGCTCGGCCACCATTCCATGAAGCTCATTCCCCTCTTCCTTTGCTAACAGTCTTTCCGCAACGGTAAACCGCTTCTGCATGAGATAGGGATATACGTCCCGATAGGTGCGGCTCAGATTGCTGCCTTCCGAGGAGGGTTCGGGGGCAAAATAATGATGCCGCATCTCCTCGGCTAGAGTCTGCACGCTTCCTTGAAGAAGAACGATGTGACGAGAAAGGGGGAGAAATAGCTCGTTCACCAGCGCCAGGCGCTGATTTGATCGGGAAGACCTCCAATAGCCATAAAAAGAAACACTTGTAAAAAGAGTGAGGATCGCCAAGAAGCCGGCAATGACCTTTGTGCGAATGCTCATAATCGTAAGGAGAATAAAGAAGGGGAGAATCCCCCCGAAAAAGAAAAAAATAAATTTACGCGGGACAGATTAGAGACGAAGCCGGAAAATTCCACCATAATTAAACTGGCCGCCGGTCTCGAGAGACCGCGTGCCATAACCCGAAATATCGACGACATTGCCCAAAATAAAGCCGAGGCGAGCCTTCACCGACTTGGCATAACTGTCGGTAACTTTTTCGAAGTCAAACCCACCAGTCAGATAAACGACCCTTCCCGTCACATTGACACAAGCGGAGCCTTTCCATCCACCGAGGTCGGTAAGATCTCTTTCCGTAAAGACACCCTCTATCTGGACCATAGGATTGAAAGAATACCCCAGGGCGGCGACCCCGGATCGCGTATCTGTATCTGCATTAATGGTCGTGGAGCCGGCAGCTCCGATAGCAAAACCTTTTCCCATGCCCTCGTAAGTGATCGCTGCCGTGGCCGTCCCGTCATTAGGGGCACTGGCATCAATGGATCGAGAATACCCCAACCCCACCATTCCCATGTTTTTCGCAAAATTGAATCCGAACCCGCCACCCACAGAATCTTCGGAAGCCGTCGGATCGTTCAGCTCGTACCCAGCTCGCGAACCGAAGGCACCGAATCCTACTCTTCCGTTTCCAAAAACGACTGAGGAGTTCGCGGTGACTTCATTCGAATCTTGATTTTTAAAATATTCTCCGCTCGCCGCGAACCCTCTCAATTGTGAGAAGAGCCCGGGGTTATCGAAGTGGTTGGTGTCGGAGTAAAGAAACCCGAACCCGCCTCGATTGATGCTCGTCTTGGCAGCGCCCTGAGCGACGGAAGTGATCAATAATACTAACGAGAGAAGGGTGAACGCCTTAGTCATAGGAAAGGCCCTCATGCTTTTTCGGTTAAACTCTGGAAAGCGTACTGGCTGGATTACCTATCAATTATATCTGATTCCTGGACCAGAACGAAGAGGGGAGTTTTGTGCTTAGCGACAAAGCTTTGTGGCAGCTTGCTTCAACTCGTCCCGGTTTAGCTCACCCACCCAAACTTTTTTCTGCTTCCCCTGATGATACAGAGCGGAATAGGGCAGTGCGCCAGACCAATATTTATCGATTGCGAATAGATAGGCTTCCTCGTTCCCCTTGGGCTTTAAATAGGTCGTAAAGGGTGGATTCAGGTTTTTCATCCACTGTTTAGAGAACTTTTCCTGAACGAAGGTGGCGCTCACATCGACCACAACCGGATGAATCTTCTTTTCGGCGGCAAGCGTCTTCAAAAGCTCCGGCATCTCCTGGATACAGATAGTGCACCAGGTAGCCCACACATGAAGAAAGGTGCAAGGGCCCCTTTTTATTTTCTCAATCTTGGAAACAGGAAGGGGCTCTAGCTTTCCCGCCCCGGCGATCGAACAGAAGATTAAAACCCCGAAAAGTGCGTGTTTCATTTTCTCTTGATCGAACACCCAAACGCCTTTGTTTCTGCCGTGCTTATCTTTTTGCCGGAAAGATGCTCTTCGGCGGCCAGGAACAGGTCCTTGCGTTTCACCGCCGTTCCTTCCGAATCATCATCCACTCTTCCGTGGTAGAGCACCTTACCCTGCTTATCGATGAGAAAAGCCTCGGGCGTTCTTTCCGCTCCAAAGCTATCCGCTATTTTCGAACCCTCATCCTTAAGTACGGCAAATGTAAACTTGTGGTCGCTTGCATGTTTTTTTATTTCGTCGAGCGGCTCTGTGACATTGGAATTGATGGCGAAGAAAGCAACTCTCTTGGGCGCGAACTTCCTTATAGAAGCGGCAAACTCGTTGTAGCGCTCATTATAGGCATTTGAATAGGGGCACTTCGTTGCAACGAAAACCACGGCAGCTGCGTCCGCCGTCTTCAATTCATTTTTTAGATCGTAAGTTTTTCCGTCCGTACCGACGAGGCTGAAGCCCGGGGCTTCGGCCCCGATCCCGATCGCGCGCCCAGGGGTTGTCCGGCCTGAAGCTAGGGCGAGGCGAGAGCCCAGAAACAGTATCGCTACAATTTTCAAAGTGTTACTCAAGCCGGGCTCCTTATTTTTTGAGTTGGACCCACCAATATGGTAAGGCCTTAGCCCAGGAAGTTATCCAAAACTATGGGCGGTACCAATCCTTACATTTCTACGCCGAAGATTCAACGCCCGGCTCGTAAGTTCAAGATCACCTTCACCAATAATAATCAGACGATCGAGGTCGACCCGACGAAAATCCCCTATGGAGAGACGGGTCTTCCCGGAAGCATCCTTGATATCGCTCTTCACAACGGCGTGGACATCGACCATGCCTGCGGCGGAGTTTGTGCCTGTTCAACCTGTCACGTACACATCCTTAAAGGAGGCGAAAGCTGCTCGGAAGCAGAAGAAAGCGAGCTCGATATGCTCGATTTGGCAGCGGATCTAAAGCCCAGTTCTCGCTTGAGTTGCCAATGCGTCCCGAACGGAGAGGCAGATTTGGTCGTGGAAATTCCCGCTTGGAATCGGAACCTGATCCGTGAGGGCAATCCGTGAAGCGGGTTCTCCCGCTTCTTCTTCCCTTCTTGCTCGCCGCCACCCCAGTTAAAAACTTTCCTCTCGTAAACCAGGAAGGAAGGCCTTTTCAGCTTTATGATCTCAAAGGGAAGCCCGTTCTAGTTTCCTTTATCTTCAGCCGCTGCCCCCAGGCAAAGATGTGTCCCCTCACGGTCACAAAAAACAAACAGGTGTTAGAGCTCATCAAAAAAGAAAAGACAAAAAAGGAAATTCAATTTCTATTCGTTACGCTGGACCCGGAGTTCGACACCCCTTCCGTATTGAAGGCCTTTGCTCGCACGCGCCACTTGGATAGCCGTGAATTCACTCTTGCCACGGGAAACCCGCAGGCCCTTTCCGATTTGGCTAGCGAATTTAATGTAATGGGCTTCAAAGACGGCGCTAGCGTCTCTCACAATATGAAGACGATTCTTTTGGGAGCCGATCTTTCTGAGGTGAAACAGTTCAAAGACAATGAGTGGACGGCGGAAGAGGTCCTGAAAGCCCTTTACTGACCTGCCCAGCGCTTTTGGCGTAGCAGCATCAAGAGCCCCGGTAAATGCAGAAGCGTGCAGAAAATATAGAAGTTATGATAACCCAGTCGCTCCGCTAGAAAGCCACTGGAGCTTCCCAACACAACTCGTGGAACACTCATCACGCTAGATAGAAGTGCATACTGAGTCGCTGAGTACCGGCGATTGCAGAGGCTCGTCACAAAGCCCACATAAGAACTGGCGGCAGCACCCGTACAGAGATTTTCCACCACCACCACGATAGCTAATACAAGGAAGTTATTTCCTACTGAGGAGAGAACTGAAAATCCAAAGGTGGAAAACATTTGTGCAATTCCAAAGACCCAAAGAGAGCGGGGAATGCCCCACCGAACCATGCAAAGCCCGCCGATAATTCCGCCGAGAATGGTGGCCCAAAGACTAAGTGTTTTTCCCACGAGAGCTATCTGATCCAGCGAGAACTTAAGATCGACGTACAGAGGGCTGAACATGTCGCTAGCCATCGAGTCGCCCAATTTGTACAGAAGGATAAAGGCCAATATTTCAAGCGAATGACTTCGACTCAAGAAATCAGCAAAAGGTAAAACAACCGCCTCCTTTAATGTTTTCGGCGGCAGCACTTTCAGCTCTGGCTCCGGAGAAAGAAATGTCGTCACCATCCCCATTGCCATGATGGCGCTCATGCAAAGATACGTGAGCCGCCATTCGATACGAGCGGCCAACCAAAAGGCAAGAGCTCCGGCGATCAACATTCCAATTCGGTACCCATTGATCGCCATCGAAGAGCCCAAGCCGAGCTCTTCGTCGTGCAGAATATCTCGACGATAGGCATCTATGCAGATGTCTTGGCTTGCACTAAGAAAGGCAATGAAAAAGCAAAGGGTTGCCATCAACCCTATCGATTTTGCCGGGTTTATCATTGCCATGGCAGTTAGTCCCAACGTCAACCCCAGCTGGGTGATTAGGATCCAGCCCCGGCGGCGGCCGAGAAACGGCGGAACAAATCGATCCATCAAGGGAGACCACAGAAACTTAAAGCTATAAGGCAGGCCAACCAGGGAAAAAAAACCGATTACGGTGAGATCAACACTCTGGAGGCGCATCCAGGTCTTTAGTGTCGACCCGATGAGAAGCAGTGGAAGACCCGAGGAAATCCCGTAAAAGAAAACATACAGCATCCGGCCGCTGAAAAACGCTTTTCGAATTGCCCCCATGCAAACAGTTTAGCATGGGAACTGCTTACCTAGAAGAGAGGGGACAGGCCACCTTGGCTAGCATCTTGGGATCAAATTGCGGTGCATTCGGCGGTCGATGACAGCTCCTGCAAGTATCCAAAGAAACTTTCTTTAGCGTTTTCACATTGGGATTGGGGTGACCCGCCCGATTCCCATGACAGTGTTCACATTGCACATCCATGAAGACCTTTTCCACCTTCCCTTGATCGTGCCAGCTTTTCAAATCGTGCCGATAGTTTCGCCCCTTATTTTTCAGAACTTCATCGAGCGTAATACCTTTTCCGACGAGCGGGTCGGCCGCGAGCTGAAATCCTCGCTTATCTTGAAATCCAAGCGTATGGCATCCGATGCAATCGGAGTTAAAGTGTTGATTCTTGGAATATAAAGTTAAATACGCCGAGGCGTGCCTCGTTCTTTGCCAAAATTCGAATTGCTTCAGATGGCAGGTGCGGCAGGTGAAGCGATTCGCAACGAATGCAGACTCGAGGGGCGGGATTTTATCGGCCCTCGCTGCGGCATCGATCTCCAGCGCTTTCACCTGCTCTCGATACGCTAATAAAGATCGGCGCGTTTCATTTTCCTCCTCATATTCCTTACCTAAATCGACAAGCTCCGGGCGAATTCCAGAGGGCGTCACGGAAAACTTCCCTACTTGCTGCCCTTCATTTTTTGTTTGCCCGAGCCAACACTCCCCCACCTGTTCTGCTGGCTGAAGAAGGTCCATCGAGTGAGAGCCCACGATGATCGCTTTTCCTACTTCCAGAGCCAACACCCGATCTCTTTCCAGCCCGAGATGGGAGAGGACCACCCAAAAATCGACCTTCCTTCCCACTTCACCAATTACCTTCCGTAAGGAGAAAATCGCCGGCTGCACCTTTACTTCCGCGATATTAGAAAAAGCCCCTTCATCCACCACTCCCACGATACCGATCTTCATTCCCCCTTTTTCGATTAGCCGGTACGCAGGATAGATCAATTGGCCGGTGGAATCGGTGAGGTTCGCGGCCAAAAACTGAGCTCCTGATTCCATTTCGAGCCTCTTTAAAATCTCTTTTCCCGCGGCAAAATCTCTTTCCCCAGGCGTAAGAAACTCCAGTCCCTGCTTTTTGTAAGTGCGCGCAATGAGAAGGGCCCTAAGAGTCTCTTGCTCGAGCCTCCGGGGGTTCACGGGAACCATGGAAAAAAAAGTGTCACCCGCGTCCACGAAAAGGCGCGGAAAATCCCTCGGTTCTCGCCCCAAAAAAGTGACCAACCTGTCCAGCCCGCCCACTTGATTCGCTTGGCAGCCGCAGGGCTCAATCTCCCCATGGCGGTTGGAGAGGTGGTAGAGAACAAACCCGCGCACCGAGGGAGCTGGTGAGGTAACACACGACGACAAAACCCCCATGACAGCAAGAAAAATTGCCTTCGACATGCGACCATTATGCGGCAGGCCGGCCCTCCTTGCTACCCCCCCGGATCTCCATTAGCATTCCTTGAATGAACTTTGGCCTTCTTCTTATCTGTTTTTTCACCACTGTAGGGGCCTCCGCAAAGGTTTCCGACCAGGAGCGTGATAAACTCTTCCAACTTGCGGTGGAAACTGCACGCAAAGAGGGGCTGGATCAAAAGCCCACGGTCAGGGCAGAGATCGATCAGATTCTTTACCGCGAGTTTCTAAAAGAGCGGCTTTCCAGTCACAAAGGAAGGCTCGATCCGTCGAACGAGGAGCTTAGAACCCAGTACGAAAAAAACCCTCTCTTAAAATTTCGACAACTGGCGCTACCGGACACAAATCCGAAGGAGGCCCAGCGAGAATTCGACCGAATCAAGAACAGGAATGAGGGCGAATGGGGTGAGACGATAGACTTTCGAGGGGAGAATCAACTTCCCCTGAAATTGTACGAGGCAATTGCGACGTTAAGACCGAACCGATTCGCGCGTGTTCACCTGGATGGCTCGCTGCACTTGGTGCAGCTTCTCGAAAGAAAGCCGTTCGAGCAGGCATTTCCGCCTTACCTCGAGTATCTACGAGGAAAGCTGCGGAACGAGCGGGAAAAGGAATTTTTGATGACTGTTTTGAAAAACCTGAAGGGATCTCCATGAAACACTTGCGACCGTTCTGGGTAGGGCTTGTGCTCCTTTCCTTCGTTCAATGCTCTCAACGTCCGCCGGACCCGAAAGAACAGGTGATCGCTCGCGTCAACGGAGAGCCTGTTTTTATGAGCGATTTTCTCGTTAATTACCAGCAGCTGCGCGCCGAGCAGGACGACATCACGCAAAAAAACCCCAAGGTGATCGATAACCTCAAGACCCGTGCCTTGAACGAAGTGATCGTCGTGAGTCTTTTGCGCCACGAGGCTTCCAAGCGACAACTGAGAATCGCCAAAGAAGAGGTCGAGGGCCGCCTTGCCAATTGGAAAGACGGCTATCCCCCGGGAGGCTTCGAAGAGATGCTTCGAAAGCAAAACACGACAGAAGATTTTCTTAAAAAACGCATCGAAGATCAGCTGTTAATTGAGAAAATTACCGAGGGGATTTTTGGTACCGAGACAATGGTCTCCGACGAAGAAATCAAAAAGTACCACAAACAGCATGAAGACGAGTTCTTCCGGCCCGAACGGGTCCATGTTTACCAGATAGTAGTGCCCACGAAGGAAGAGGCGGAAAAAATTCGCCAGGAAGTCGCGGCCGGAAAAATGACTTTCGAGTCCGCTGCCCGCCAACATTCCTTGAGTCCAGATGCGGCGAAAGGCGGCGACTTGGGGTTTTTTGCGAAAAATGAAAAGATAGCGGCCTTCAACGAGGCTTTCGGGCTCACCATTGGAACCGTATCAAAACCCGTCCAGAGCCGCTACGGCGTTCACCTCTTGAAAGTGGTGGAAAGGCAGCCCTCCCACAAGCTCAATTTCAACGAGGCCAAGAACGAGATCGTGAAGTCCTTGAAACGGCTCAAAGAGGTGAAAGTTTACAAGGAATGGGTTACAAAGTTGCTCAAAGATGGAGAGATTTACCGCAATGATGCGCTTTACAATACCCTTACTTAGCCTTGCCTTCTTCACGGCCGTTTCCGGCAATGCCCGACAGACGGTGGATCGCATTCTCGTCACTGTGAATGACGATGCGATTCTCGAATCCGATATCCAGCAATTTCATAAAAAGCTGAAATCGAAAAGCTACCAGGAGCTCCTGGGGGTAGATGAGAAGATTTTAGCCAATCGCGAGGCCGTCCTTCAACTCATGGTCGAGGAGAAACTCATCGACCAGCAGGTGAAAAAGCTCGATCTCAAGGCCACCGATCAAGAAGTCGAGGGCCAGATAAAAGCGATTTTGAAACGCAATGCAATCTCCGCAAATCAATTGGAGTCCCGCCTAAAGCAATTGGGCACATCAATGGCGGATTATCGCGAGGGGCTAAAACGCCAGATAGAGCGGAGAAACCTGGTGGAAAGAGAGATTAAACCGACTCTCGAAGTAACTGAGGAGCAGCTTCGGCACTTCTATCTTAGAAATTCCTCTCCAACGGATGCCGAAGTCCAGTACAAGATCGCCCATATCCTCATCGAGCAGAAGGCCGGAAAAAATTCTCTGGACCGCGCCCAGGCCGCCTATCGGGAGGTCTCCGAGCGCCCCAACGAGTTCGATAAGATCGTTGCCGAAATGTCCGACGATGCGGAAACGGCACCGAATGGCGGAGTTTTAGGGTTTTTTCCCGCTAACCAGCTCGCGAAAGAATTTCGCGAAAAAGTGACCCGCGCTATTCCAGGTACCGTGCTTCCCCCGATAAAAACCTCGGCCGGTTATCACATCATCAAAGTCATAGAAAAAGTGGCCGGAGATTTTTCCAAGATCAGCAAAGAGCGCAAGGACACGCTTCGCACGCAGATGGTGGCAAACGAAGTGGAAAAGAAAATGGGCCTTTGGCTCGAGCGGAAAAAATTGGAATCCCACATAAAACGTTTCGCCGGAGCGTCGAATGGCACTTAATCCAAAGATCTTTCGCGAGTATGACATCCGAGGGGTTGCCGACAACGACCTTACCGATGCGACGGTAAAGCCATTGAGCCGTGCCGTCGGTACCTTCTTGCGGCGCAAAGGGGCGAAAGACGTCACCCTGGGCCGGGATTGTCGATTGAGCTCGCCCAGGATTCACGAACAGATGCGCGAGGGGCTCCTCGCTTCTGGATTAAATGTGGTCGATATTGGCCTAGTTCCCACGCCCCTTCTTTATTTTTCCGTCTTCCACCTCAAGGTCGGCGGAGGCGTGATGATTACGGGAAGTCATAACCCGCCTGAACAAAATGGGTTAAAGATTTGCAGCGGCCACTCCACAATCCATGGAGAAGAAGTTCAAGAACTCCGCAAAATGACCGAGAAAGAGGACTTCGACTCTGGCCACGGTGAATTGAGCTATGACGTTGTCCAGGAAAGTTACTTCCAGACCGCCCTGAGAAGTATTCGCCACCCCTTACCGCTAAAGGTTGTCGTGGATAATGGAAACGGTATGGCAGGCGGAATCTCTGCTGCCCTTTATCGACGGCTCGGTTGTGAAGTAATCGATCTCTATCCCGAGCTAGACGGCCGCTTTCCGAACCACCATCCCGATCCAACCGTGATGGAGAACTTGGAAGATCTCATCCGGGCGGTGAAAGAATCCAAGGCCACAGTCGGAATCGCCTTTGATGGCGATGCAGACCGGATCGGCTTGGTCGATCCCACGGGCCGAGTCATCTTTGGGGATGAGCTCCTGGTCCTCTACGCGCGTCAGGTTCTAGAGGATCATCCCGGCGCCAAAATCATTTCGGAGGTCAAGGCGTCCCACCGGCTATATCAAGATATCAAAGCACACGGCGGAACTCCGATCATGTGGAAAACCGGGCATAGTCTAATCAAGGCAAAGATGAAGGAAGAGAAAGCGCTATTAGCCGGGGAAATGAGCGGTCACATGTTCTTTAACGATCGTTGGTACGGTTTCGACGATGCTATCTACGCCGGCGCTCGGGCAATTGAAATTCTTTCCCTTTCCAAGAAGACTCCGGCGGAACTCTTGAGCGATCTGCCTCCGAGCTTCACCACGCCGGAGATCCGGGTGGATTGCCCCGATGAAATTAAGTTCGAGGTGGTGGAAAAATCTAAGCGCGCTTTTGAGTCCAGGGGCTTGAAGGTAAATGGTATCGACGGGGCACGTGTGGAATTCGAAGATGGGTGGGGCCTGGTGAGAGCTTCCAATACTCAGCCTGTTTTGGTCTTTCGATTCGAAGCGGTGAGTGAGAAACGCCTAAACGAAATCCGTAAGATTGTGGAAACCACCGTGAAAGAGAATGGCGGATAGCAATCGTCAAATTGTCATTAAAGGGGCACGTGAGCATAATCTCAAAAACGTATCCCTTTCCATTCCCAGGAACCAGCTCGTCGTTTTTACTGGGCTCTCGGGTTCAGGAAAATCTTCTTTGGCTTTTGATACCATTTATGCCGAGGGGCAACGCCGTTATTTAGAGTCTCTCTCCGCCTATGCCCGGCAATTCCTGGAGCAGATGAAAAAACCGGATGTGGACTCCATTGACGGCCTTTCACCCTCTATTTCCATCGAACAAAAGAATATTAGTAGAAATCCCCGTTCCACCGTCGGAACAGTCACTGAAATTTACGATTATTTGAGATTGCTCTATGCCCGTGTCGGCATTCCGCACTGCCATTCGTGTGGCAAACCCATTCGCAGCCAGACCATTCAACAAATCGTGGACCAGATCCTGGCCGATAAGCCCGGAACCAAGTTTTCCGTTTTAGCTCCGATTGTGCGAGGGAAAAAAGGGGAGTACCAGAAAGAGCTCACCGAGCTGCGCGGCCAGGGTTTTGTCCGTGCGAAAATAGACGGGGAAGAGGTAAACCTTTCCACCCCCATTAAGCTAAAGAAGACCTTCAAGCACGACATTTCCATCTACGTGGACAGGTTAGTGCTCAAAGACGGAATTGAGTCCCGTCTAGCGGAAGCCTTGGAGATTTCTACGAAGCTCGCCGAAGGGCTGGCCGAAGTTGAAATACTGGGGGAGGGAAAGACTAGGTTTTTTTCCACCAAATTTGCTTGCGCCGATTGCGGAACGAGTTTTCCGGAGCTGGAGCCTAGAAGCTTTTCCTTCAATAGCCCTCATGGGGCCTGTCCCGCTTGCGATGGCCTGGGCTCTCGGCCCAAGGTGGATCCCAATCTCGTCGTGCCTAGCCTTCGCCTTTCTCTCAGAGAAGGGGCGATCTCTCCTTGGGCGAATAAGCCGAAGAGTTGGCAAGCCAAGATCTATGAGCCCCTCGCCGCAAAGTTCAAGTTTAGTATGGACACGCCTTTCCAAGACCTTCCCGAAAAAGCCAAGCGCCTTCTGCTCTTTGGAGATGAAAAAGAGGAAGTGGATTTTGGGGGGTTCAAACAAAAGTTCGAGGGGGTCGTTCCCTCTTTGGAAGCGAAGCTGAATGACCCCGATTTTGACGACGAGAGTGAGCTCGAACGCTACTTGACTTATCAAGGCTGCGAAACCTGTGGCGGGACCCGGCTCAAACGTGAAATGTCCTTCGTCACGATTCATGGAAAGAATATTTCGGAAGTCTGCAAGCTCAACATAGAAGCTTGTCGCGAATTTCTGGAAAAACTGCCTCTCACTAAAGGCCAGGGCCTCATTGCTCAACCCATCTTGAAGGAAATCGCCTCTCGCTTGAGTTTTTTGACCAACGTCGGCCTTTCTTATCTCAATTTGTCTAGAAGTGCCGTCTCTCTTTCCGGCGGAGAGGCTCAGCGCATTCGTTTGGCCACCCAAATCGGATCGAATTTGGTGGGGGTCCTTTACATTCTGGACGAGCCCAGCATTGGACTGCACCAGCGGGACAATTCAAAACTCATTCAAACGCTCGAGCGATTGAGGGATCAGGGAAATTCCGTCATTGTCGTCGAACATGATGAAGAAACGATCGAACATGCAAACTTCGTCGTGGATCTGGGCCCTGGTGCCGGCGAACATGGGGGCGAGCTCGTTTGCATCGGGTCCCCTTCCGACATCAAGAAAAATGGGAAGAGTCTCACAGGACAATATCTCTCAGGTGCTCTTTCTATCCCTATTCCAGAGTCTCGAAGAAAGGTGGACGCGAATCGCCGATTAACCCTCAATGGCTGTCGCCAGCATAATTTAAAAAATCTATCGGTTGATATTCCTCTCGGTATTTTTTCGGTCGTTACTGGCGTGTCCGGATCGGGAAAGAGCACGTTAATTTTGGATACCCTCCTCCCCGCGCTTGAAGCCTATTGCAATGGAAGGGGCTTTTCCTCGCCCTATATTGATGGAATTACGGGCCTAGAGCTCATCGACAAGGTGGTCCATGTCGACCAAAGCCCCATAGGTAGAACCCCCCGATCAAATCCAGCAACCTATACTGGGGTGTTCACCGATATTCGCGCTCTATTTTCCGAGCTGCCAGAGTCGAAAGTAAGGGGCTACACTCCGAGCCGCTTTTCTTTTAACGTTCAAGGCGGCCGTTGCGAAGCCTGCGGGGGGGATGGAACTCTTAAGATCAGCATGCACTTTCTGCCTGACGTCTTTATCACCTGCGAGGTCTGTCAGGGACGACGCTATAACCGCGAAACGCTGGAAGTGCTCTACCGGGGAAAAAACATCTCCGATGTCCTTCAGATGACTATTGAGAACGCAGCCGTCTTTTTTGACAGAGTTCCCATGCTTAAATCCAAGTTCCAAACACTCTTGGACGTAGGCCTGGGGTATATCCAGGTCGGACAAAGTGCCGTCACCCTATCCGGAGGAGAAGCCCAGCGAATCAAGCTTGCGCGAGAGCTCACGCGACGAGCGACCGGGAAAACAATCTACATCCTCGATGAACCGACTACCGGGTTACATTTCGATGACGTCCGCAAGCTTCTGCACATTTTGCAAGTTCTAGTTGATCAGGGGAATACGGTTCTCGTGATCGAGCACAATCTAGACGTCATTAAACAGGCCGATTACGTGATTGATTTAGGCCCTGAAGGCGGGGAGGCGGGGGGAGAACTAGTTTTTGAGGGCTCTCCCGAAGATCTCTCAAAGCATGATCCGTCTTTTACCGGAAAATACCTCTCCAAAGTTCTCGCAAAAAGGCCCGCGGGCAAATCCTCGCGCCAATCACCCTCCATACGAATCGACCAGCGCTAAAAAAAATCGGGAGCCGAGTAGACTCGACTCCCGAAAAGATTTGCTATCCGTCGCTTAGAACTTAGCCTGCGATACCTTTTACGATTAGGAACGTAAAGAGCACCAAAGTTTCGACGAAAACTAAGCTCAAAATCAAGGGCACGAACATGGACTTCTGTGCGCTCGGATTCCTCGAAACGCCTTCCATGAAGGCCACGGCGATTTTACCCTGAGCGGTGGCAGCGCCAATCACGGCGAAGGCCATACCCAAGCCAATCGCGAGAGGCGATGACCAAAGCGAGCCGGCCGCATGAGCACCCTCTTCCGCAAACGCACCTACCGAAAAAAACATCCCGGCCAGCCAAAGCATTTTACTGTTCATCTCATTACCTCCAATATCGGCTCGTACTTGCGAGGCCTCGGAGAGGCCGTGGCAATCTCATCGAGATTGCTTCACTACGTTCGCAAAGACGCCATTCATTAGTGTTCCTCATGTTCCGTCGCCATCTGTACATAGACAGTGGTCAAGATCGCAAAAAGAAAGGCCTGTATCGTACAGACCAGAACCCCGAAAAGCAATAAGGGAACTGGCAACAGCCAGGCGAAAATTTCGCCAAACGATCGCGCAAGCTCATGATCGATGTGCATGTTGATCATGAGACGAAGGCCCAACGTTACCGGACGAATCACATGCGAGATCAATTCAAAAAAAGCGATGGGAAGGCCAAAAATTCCCAGGCCCATAAGGAAGTGCTTTCCATAATTTGCAAGCCCATGAGATCGGATGCCACTGATGTTGTAGTAAAGAAAAGACGTAATTCCCAAAGCAAAGGTCGTATCGACGCTATTAGTGGGCGGCGAGGAAAGGGGAATTAACCCGAACAGATTCGAGAACCACACGAAAATGAAAAGCGCCGCTATCAGGGAAAAATGTTCTTCTCCGTGGTGGCCCAAGACCCCGGTCACAAGATTGTAAAGACCCTCGACCAAGAGATCGGCCACCGTCGCAATCGAAAACTTTCTTGAAGGAATAAGAAGTGCATTGCCGTTCTTTCGAATGGCGGCGTTTGCTATCAGCGAAAAAACAAGTATGGCCAGAAATACAATGATCGAGCCGTTAAAAACTAAATACTCCTCACTGTGGGGGAGTAAGGGGAGCTTCAAAAGCCAGGTTGTAGGTCCCTGATGTTCCATAAAAGTTCTTTAATTTACTGGGGGGAGTAATACCCGCAAGCCGTGGACATTTCAACTGAAAGAACGGATATTACCCCTTATGAAACTAGTCGATGAATCGATAGAAGCCTTCTGTCGGAGCCACAGCTTTCCTCCCTCCCAGGTGAGCGAGGCCCTGGCCAAATACACTCTAGCCAATGTGCCCTGCTCAATCATGCTTTGTGGCCCGCTAGTGGGGTGCTTTCTTGGGCTAATGGCCCGAACTATTGGGGCAAAAAGGGCTTTGGAAGTGGGGTGTTACACCGGCTATTCGGCCCTTTGGATGGCTGAAAACCTTCCCCAGAATGGGGAGGTGGTTTCCCTCGATATCAATCCCGATACCGCAAAAGTTGCCCAACAGTTCTGGTCAAAGAGCCCCCACGGGAAGAAGATTCGGCTAGAGCTAGGAGATGCTCGGAAGACTTTGGAAACCCTCAAAGGCCCTTTCGATCTTGTTTTTATCGATGCGAATAAAGAAGGTTATATCCACTACGCCGAACGGGCATTGGAACTGCTTTCTTCTAATGGCGTCATCATCGCCGACAACTGCCTTTATTCCGGAGAGGTAGTGGAAGAGAACTTGGAAGGGAACGCCCTTCACATCCGAAAGTTCGACGAATGGGTGGCCGCCCGGTCTGATCTTTACCAGACCCTGCTTCCCATTCGGGACGGCCTGTTCGTACTTAGAAAGCTCTAAAGTTTGTATTTCTTCGCCGTGAAAAGAACCCACCAAAGGCCAATCCCTAAACCTAAACAAATTCCCGCCGTCATAAAGTAGGGGTCCGAATGGTATTTTACGTCCAGCGCTCGGCCGCCGTAGAAACCTCCAAGAATAAGCGCAACTTTCATGAGGACCGCGTTCGTCATGATGGCAGCAATGCGGATTTTTTTCGGATCGAAGGAAATCACTTTCGCTTCGCCATCCGTTTCTTTAGTTCCGCGATCCTCAGCTCTAAAACTTCCGGGGAGGAGTAGCGGCCGCGAATGTTTTCATAGGTCTGAAGGGCGTTTAGGGCCCTATCAGAGTTTTCCAGACATTGGGCCATCAGAAACTGCGCTTCGATGGCGTATTCGCTTTGCGAATGGTGCCTTAAGACCTGCTTTAGCGCCTCGATGGCGATATCGTACTTCCCTTCCATGTAATAGGCGTTACCAATTTCATAACGGACACGAGCGGTGAATTGACTGCGAGGAAACCGTTCTAAGAGCTGTTGGTATTCGTATCGAGCCTGCTCAAAATTATTCAAACGGAAATAGGCTGCGGAAATCCGAAACTGGAAAAGATCCGCTTCGAGGCTCTCGGGATTGAAGGAGATGAGTTTCTTATAGGCGGCAATCGACTTATCCGACTCGCGGTATTGCTCATAATAAATGTTCGCGATGCGCTTCTGTACTTCGTAGATACTCACACGATCTTGACTCAACCGAATGAACTCTTGGTAGTTGAAAAGCGCTCCTTCGTAGTCTTTGAGATAGCTCTCCAGAGTGAAGCCCAGTTTATAAAGAGCTCGGATAGCACTTTTACTCTCGGGGTTCATCGCAATCGAGCGACGGAGAAGTTCCGCCCCATCGCCATATTTGGCGTGAGCAATCTTATCGTCGGCTTGTTCTAGGAGTCTTAACTGACGGCTCTCCGTACATGCCGTTGTCATTGCGAGGAGTGTAACGACGAAGCAAACTCGTTGTACAAAACGTTTACGCATTCCCTGTCGGAACGGGCGTCGTTGGGGCCGGCGTCTCATCCTCGCCCTCTTCTTCATCCTTTTCTACTATCATTGCAACCGCCCCAACCTTCTCCCCGTCTTCGAGAGAAATAAGGCGTACTCCCTGGGCGACACGGCCCACTTCGGAAATCTCGTTCACTCGCGTACGGATCACCTTGCCTTGGTTCGAAGCAATGATGAGCTGATCCTCGTCGACAACCTGACGTACAGCAACCACGGGGCCGTTTTTGTCCGTGATCCGCATGGTCATGATTCCAGAGCCGCCACGGCCTTGCACGCGGTATTCTTCCATCAACGTGCGCTTCCCGTATCCCAGTTCGGTAACGGTCAAGATCTGGCTTCCCTTAAGATCGGGCGAGACAATCTCTAGTCCGATCACGGCATCGGTATCATCGAGCCGCATCCCAGCCACTCCGCGGGCTGTGCGGCCCATCGGACGAATTTCGGTTTCTTCAAAGCGGATGCTCTGGCCTTGCTTACTCACCAAAATAATGTGCTGAACACCATTCGTGACCTTGGCATCGACGAGGGTGTCGCCGTCATCAATCGTGAGCGCTATGATGCCTTTTTTCATGGGGCGCGCGAAATTCCCGAGGCTCGTCTTTTTGATGACCCCTTTACCGGTCACCATGACGACGAATTCCGATTCCTTGAATTCTTTCACGGGCAAGACCGCTTGAATGCGCTCGTTCGTACTCAAGTTCAAAAGATTGATGATGGGCTTTCCTTTAGCGGCTCGCCCGGCTTCCGGAATCTTATGGACTTTAAGCCAGTACAACCGGCCTTGATCGGTGAAGCACAAAATATTGTCATGAGTGCTCGCCACAAAAATGGATTGGATGAAATCTTCAGACTTTGTTCCGGCCCCTATCACACCCTTCCCGCCTCGGCGTTGGGATCGATAGGTATTCACTGGCAAACGCTTAATGTAGCCCGAGTAAGTGACGGTAACGACCATCTCCTCATCGGTAATGAGGTCTTCAACCGTCATCTCTTCCTGTTCATCGATAAATTCAGTTCTTCTCGGATCGGCGAACGCTGTCTTTATCTCCGCTAATTCCGTTTGAATGATGTCCAAGACCTTCTTCTCATCGGCGAGAATTTCTTTAAGACCCTTGATTAGCGCTAACGTGGCATTGTAATCCGCGACGATTTTATCGCGCTCGAGACCGGTCAAGCGTTGCAAGCGCATTTCGAGAATGGCTTTTGCCTGGACTTCCGAGAAGTCGAACTTCGACATCAACTTCTCTTGCGCTTCGAGCGGGTTCGCGGCCTTGCGGATGAGTCCCACGACTTCGTCAAGATTCTCGACAGCCTTCTTCAGGGCTTCCAAGATGTGGGCCTTTTCTTCGGCCTTTCTCAATTCGAAGACGGTTCTGCGGGTAACCACCTCTTTGCGATGGTTCAAAAAGGCAACAAGACAATCTTTCAACGAAAGAAGTTTTGGCTGCTGATGATCGAGTGCCAGCATGTTGATGCCGAACGACGTCGATAGCTGAGTATTCTTGTAGAGCTGATTGAGAATGACTCTGGAGTCTTCTCCCTTTTTCAGCTCGATCACCATGCGCATGCCGGTGCGGTCGGATTCATCGCGAAGATCGGAAATACCCTCTATTCTCTTATCGCGCACCTGCTCTGCGATGGTTTCGATGAGCTTCGCTTTATTTACCTGGTAGGGCAATTCAGTGACGACGATTCTTTGCTTTTCGCCCTTCATCTCCTCGATTTCTGTTTTCGCTCGAAGGTAGATGATTCCCTTTCCCGACGTATAAGCTTCTTTAAGACCCTTCCGCCCATAGATGAATGCGGACGTGGGAAAATCCGGGCCCGGAATTATTTTCATTAGTTCGGGAATCGTTATTGCGGGATTCGCGATAACGGCCTTAATTCCCTCGATCACTTCCCCTAAGTTGTGAGGGGGAATATTGGTCGCCATTCCAACAGCGATTCCGGATGCACCATTCACCAACAAATTCGGAACTCGCGTTGGTAAAACAAGCGGTTCCAATAAAGAGTTATCGTAGTTAGGACCGTAATTGACCGTCTCTTTTTCTAAGTCGGCTAATACTTGATCCGAAATTTTCGCGAGCCGAACTTCCGTATAGCGCATTGCCGCGGCCGCATCGCCGTCGACCGAACCAAAATTTCCCTGCCCATCGACGAGTGGAATGCGCATGGAAAAATCTTGCGCCATGCGGACCATCGTTTCATAAACGGCCAAATCCCCATGAGGGTGATATTTACCGATGACGTCGCCGACGATACGCGCGGACTTCTTGTACGCCTTGTCGTAGGTGTTTCCCATGTCGTACATCGCAAACAAAATACGGCGGTGTACGGGCTTCATGCCATCGCGGACGTCGGGCAACGCGCGCGCAATGATGACGCTCATAGCGTACTCGAGGTACGCCTCTTTCATCTGATCTTCGATACTAACTAACGTGAGCTGTGATTCGATATCCATTTAACTCATATGTCCAAACTTCGTACGTTGAGCGCATTCGCTTCAATAAAGTCTCTACGGGGCTTCACCTGGTCGCCCATAAGGACCGCAAAAATACTATCCGCTTCGATCGCATCATCCACTTGAACTTGCAAAAGCGATCGTACTTTCGGATCCATGGTGGTTTCCCACAATTGCTCCGGATTCATTTCCCCCAAGCCTTTATAGCGCTGGATATGCAAGCCCGTCTGGCCAATTCGCATCACATGCATCTTCAGCGCTTCTATTGTCGGAAAGCTCACTTTTTTCCCGTCCTCTACAGGAATAGTGAACGGCGGGGAGCCCAGCTTAATGAAAGACTGTGTGATTTTTCTCATCTCTTGGAGTTGCGTAGAGGTAAGAAAGTCGTAAGTAATTTTTGTTGGCGTTCTTAAGTTATGCCGGCTTGTCACACCTTCTACTTGATGGCCGTTGTGTTCCTCGTCCGGAACGATTTTGAAGGTAAAGGAGGTGCCATCTTTTCTTTCTTTCACATGGTCCGCATAGGAAGCGATCATTTTTTCAAGCTTCCCTTGGTCCTTCAATACTTCTGAATTCCACTCCTCGTGTTGCGCAATCCACTTAATGAGCTCGGGATCCGCTCTGCGGGCGACCGTTCTCAAGATCCCATCGAACTGGGTCATCTTCTTAAAAATATTCTTCGCGACCAACTTATCGACTTTTTCCTTACCGGCGCTGATGTCGAGCTCTTCCAAAGCTTGCGTGAGCACAAACTCCTCGAAAAGCGAGTCGTTTCGCAAATACTTTTCGACCTTGCCCTTTTTCACTTTATAAAGCGGCGGCTGGGCGATGTAGAGATAGCCCTTCTCGATAATCTCGGGCATCTGCCGATAGAAGAAGGTAAGCAAAAGAGTTCTTATATGCGCTCCGTCAACATCAGCATCTGTCATAATTATTATCTTATGATATCGGACCTTTGCGATGTCGTAGTCTTCCTTTCCAATGCCCGTACCTAATGCCGTAATAAGAACTCTAATTTCCTGGAACTCGAGCATTTTGTCGAATCGCGCTTTTTCGACATTCAAAATTTTTCCTTTAAGGGGAAGAATTGCCTGATTCTTTCTCTCGCGCGCTTGTTTCGCAGAGCCACCGGCTGAATCTCCCTCTACGAGATACAGCTCGCAGAGTGCTGGATCTTTTTCCTGGCAGTCCGCCATCTTTCCGGGCAAGCCCCCCAAATCGAGCGCGGACTTACGGCGAGTGAGGTCGCGTGCTTTTCTTGCGGCGATACGCGCTCGTCCACCCTCGACGGCCTTAATGGCTATTCGTTTCGCCTCCGCTGGATTCTCTTCAAGGAAAATAGAGAACCGCTCGTTCAATAAATTCTCTACCATCCCTTTGATTTCAGAATTGCCGAGTTTCGTTTTCGTCTGTCCTTCAAATTGCGGATTCGGGATCTTAACACTGATAACAGCAGTCAACCCTTCCCGAATGTCTTCGCCGATCAAGGTTTCACCGAGATCTTTTGCAGCCCCCGAGGACTCGATATACTTATTTACACACTTTGTGAGAGCGGTCTTTAGGCCCGCTAAATGTGTTCCTCCTTCAATGGTGTTGATGTTGTTCGCGAAGGTAAAAATATTTTCTTTGTATCCATCGTTCCACTGCATCGCGAGTTCGAGAAAGATTCCGGTTGCCTCCGCGTAAAAGAAAATAACGTCTTCGTGAATTTTCGTCTTGGCGCGATTCAAATATTCCACGAAAGACTTCAATCCGCCGTCAGAGAAAAATTCTTGGGTCTTCTCCGTTCTTTCGTCGGAAAGATTTATCTTGATCCCTCGATTTAAGAAGGAAAGCTCTCTCAAGCGATTGGAAACCGTATCGAAGCTGAACTCTTTTACTTCGAACACTTCCGTGTCCGGCTTGAATCGAATCTTAGTTCCCGTCTTCTGGCTCTTTCCCACTTCTTTCACGGGAGCGGTGGGCTTCCCGCGCTCATATTTCTGCGAGTAAACCTTTCCGTCGCGCTTTACTTCGACATCCAGTTGCTCGGAGAGCGCATTCACTACCGAGACACCAACACCGTGTAGACCGCCCGAAACTTTATAAGAATCATTGTCGAATTTTCCGCCGGCATGCAGTTTTGTGAGAACAACTTCGAGGGCGGAAACCCCTTCCGTGGGGTGGATATCGACGGGAATGCCTCGACCGTCATCTTCAACAGTGACCGAGTTATCTACATGAATGACAATTTGAATATTTTTGCAGAAGCCCGCCATCGCTTCATCGACAGCGTTATCGACTACTTCCCAAATGAGATGGTGAAACCCACGAACACTGGTATCGCCGATATACATCCCGGGGCGTTTGCGGACGGCTTCGAGGCCTTCCAACACTTGAATAGATCCTGCCCCGTAGCCCTTCTGGCTCGCTGCAGTTTCCTTCTCTGTTGGCATCAACGGCTCCGGTGTCTGTTCTAATTCGATCGAACTTTACGCCAATCAAATGCGCATGGGCATGACCACGCTGGTGTGGCTCAAGCCATCGGACGATCGGATGACTCCCGGATTTTGTCGGCCCCGCAGCTCCAATAGGACTTTTTCCCCTTCGATGGTAGATACCGCGTCGATCAAATAGCGGGAGTTGAAGCCGATCTTGAGCGGCTCCCCGCTGTACTCGACGCTAATTTCCTCTTTGGCATCTCCCAGTTCCGGGCTTTGGCTAGAAAGCTGGAGGGCTCCTGGAGTCAGATTGAACGTAACACTACGGGATTTGTCAGAGGACATCAAAGAAATTCTCTTTAAGGAGGCTAGAAACTCTTCCCGATCCACTGCAATTGCAGCGGCCGATTGTTCGGGAATAATGCGACGATAATCCGCATATTTTCCCTCGATCAAACGCATCGAGAGAAAGATATTGTCGCGCTTCACAAAGAGCATTCTGCCGCGAATGCTCACAAGGAAATCTTCCTTCCCTTCCGCAAGCAAGCGACGCAACTCATTCAAACCTTTTCGTGGAACGATGATCCCTTCGTGAAAAAGTTTCCAGGCACTTTCATCGAAAAGAGCCTCGGGATTGTCCACCAAGGAAAGTCGGTGCGCGTCGGTGGCGACCATGCGAAAAACGCGCTTGTCTTTTTCCTCCAGCGTTTCGAAATAGACGCCGTTCAAATGATAACGCGCCTCATCAGTGGACGCGGCGTATAAAGTTTTGTCCAGCATCGAAATGACAGCAGTTCCGTTCATCCTCACAAAAGCCTGTGGATCTTCGCTAGAAATGCTCGGAATTTCGGGAAAATCCTCTGCTGGTAAGCCCAAAATGTTGAAAACTGACCGGTTTGCGGTGATTTCCAGCCGGCTATTTTCCCGGGTCTGAAATTGGATATTGGTGTCCGGAAGTTCCCGGACAATGTCCAATAAGCTTCTCGCCTTGATCGTAATAGCTCCAGGATCTTGAATCTCTGCCGGCAAGATACTTTGAATGCCGACTTCCAAGTCCGTTGCCGCTAAGGAAAGTCCGGTGGTTTCGGTCTTTAGGAGTGCATTGGAGAGAATGGGCATCGTGGTTCTTCTTTCCACGACGTTCTGCACTCTTTGCAACCCTAACAGCAGGTGGTTTTTCGAAATCTTCAGTTTCATGAGACCTCTTCCGGATCTGCTTACTTCTTATAAATAAAGAAGTTCAAAAGTATATTAGATCTTATAGTAGTAGAATTTAGCACTGTTGAAATGTTGAAAACTCCCTTAACCCATTAGAATCACAGACGGTCATCCTGTGGATAACCCTGTGGATAACTTGCGCCAAAATTATACGATCCTGTGGATAACTAGTTATCAACAAGTTATCAACAATGAATTAACAAGCAATTAACAGAGTTATCAACATAGTTATCAACAATCGGTAACGTACAAAAATTAACCCTTGATTAACAGTATAATAATGTATGGCAATGTATGGATATCGACGTGAATCTTGTGCTTCCGTTAGCGCGGCAGATTTGCAAGCGCAGCTTTAGCTTCGTCGGAGCTCGTCGCGACGATTTAGAATTTCCAGAACCTTTGCTTTATTGTCGCGGAATTTCGATTTCCAATCAGTGAGAATAAGATTCGGTGACCAAAAACGTCAGCGGATCAGGCCCTCGATGGTCGCAGTGTAGTTCAAAATTTCCGGATCAGTGCGCTGGAGTTCCGCAATCTTCGTTACGGCATGCATGACAGTCGAG
>JAHFAF010000274.1 GCA_023250715.1 Pseudobdellovibrionaceae bacterium
GTTCTTTTTCGTTTCCATCTGCTGTCTCCCATACCACGCTTCAGCGCGGCTCTCGAGACAGCCGATTCAATTCCTCTTTTACCTAAGTGCTACGCTCTCCAGTCCACCGCCCGCACTCCAATTGGTTCCGCCCCCTTGAGAACTTGAAGGTATTTGTGGCTGATGAGCCTACGGTACTCCGTCGGAAGAATGCGAGTCGCGGTTAAGCCGTAGTGTGGACTTAATAGGGCTGCACGGGACAATTGCCAGCACTGAAATCTTTGTTTAAGACCCGTGACCTCACGATAAGCTAGACCTAGCGCCAATGAATTTTCCCTTTGTTCCCGAACCTCGGACACCTGCCCTCCTTGCCCGACTCGTTGACTTGAGCAATCCGCGTGCCCAAAACGCCCCGCACAAGGATCCTAGAAGTGCGACAACTCTCGGCCAGATTCAGCCGAAAAGGGTCACTCCCAACGTTTCCAGTGTCGAAAAATCCAAGAGGTCCCCAGGGACCAAACTGCGTCCCAATTAGTCCAAGCCAATAGTCCCATTCTTTGATAAGACTTACCCATATGGATCGACTCCTTTGCCCCAACGCAGCCCGGCACTTTACCGTCGGGCAATGCGGAAAGAAGCTTGCGATTCAAAAAAATAACTTTTCTCAAGGGCTCGATTTCCTCTGGAAAATCTGGCAAGGGTCCACGCCATAAAACCTACTCAAATACAACTCGACCAGATCAAAACCCTTTGGGGTTTCAGCGAAGACCTCCTCTTTGTGAGAAAAGTGGAGAATTGGATTTATGCGGCCAAATCGGCGCGCGCTTTCGTTCGAGTGACCGAACCCTCGCACCGGGATCTTGTTCAGCTCGATGCCGAGCTCGACTGGATGAACCACCTTGAAAAGCTCGGGGTAAAGCTCGCAAAGCCCATCCCCGCGAAGAGTGGGAAATTTGTCGAGTCTCTGGGCGGAAAGTTTTTTGTCTCCGCTTTTCAGGAGGCCGAAGGAGTCTCCATTGAAGAGCCTGGCGATTTTACCCAGACCAGGATGGAAAACTGGGGACGGCTCATGGGCCAAATGCACGCCGCCACGAAATCTTACGTCAAACCGCGAACCATCGGTAAGCGCCCACAATGGGATGAAGAGCGAAATTACAATATCGTAAAAAACATGGTCAATCGAGGGGACGGACTTTATAACCGTTTTCAGGAGCTCGATAAATGGCTCAAGGGGCTGACCAAGGGCCCGGACGAGTACGGCCTAATTCACGCAGATTTTCACCACGGAAATTTTTACGTGGGAGAACATGATGCCATCACAGCATTCGATTTCGACGACTGCCACTTTCAATGGTTTGCTTATGACATCGCGGTCCCGGTGTTTTTTCTTGTCTACTCGATGAAGAAGAAAGGCTCCCCTCTCGGCTGGAGCGATTTTAGCGACTCTTTCTGGAAGGGCTACTCATCGGCCAACACCCTTCTTCCGATCTGGATTGAAAGTCTTCCGAAATTTCTCACCTACCGGACTTTCGTCATGCACTATTGGTGCGTCGCCAATATGAGGAATGCGGAACTGGATGAAAAAGCCCGAGCCTGGATGAAAGACGCTATCGAATATTGCCGAGGGGAATTGGGCGTCGGAACTTCGAAGTAGCCACTACTGCTTCGATCCTAATTCCGCATAGTTTTGCATTTTAGCTCGTCACCTTCGAGCCCCCTACTGGTTGCCTTTTTGAAACCGCTTAGATTAATCCGCCCCTCGTTCGGGATTGACCGGTTTGCCACAGGCGGCCTAAATGATTTCGCGGCCACAGTTTCTCAGGATTTTAAGGAAAGGTTTTTTATGCACAAAAAAGGCACGACATTAGTATCGTTAGTAATTTTAGCTCTGTTTTTTTCAGGGATTTGCTTTGCCGATGAGCCCACCGCGGGCATGGCGATCTTTGACCGAAGTTCTGCTGTCACGAACTTTTTGAGAGATGAGAAAGTTAGAGCCGCGATTGCGAAATTAGAAGGAAGTGGGTACCGGCAGCTTTCGGTTGAAGCCATTCCGATCGAATCTGGCTACTCCGAAGAGGGATTGCTAACCACCTACTTAGTGACCTCTTGGCATGGTAAATCGGAAGATTCCGGTTATGGTTGGAACTCGCGGTTTGTCACGGCTACCGTTTTGGATGCTTCGCTAAGCGTGGGAGAAGTCATCTGCAATATCTTAGATACCAAAAGAATGAAGACACTTTCAGCGCTTGCGCTTCCATAGCGCTGGAAGAAGTGAAAGAAAACTCAACGCAAGAAGACCTAAAAAAAGACGCCCGCGGATTTCGGGGGCCAACGCGTTTTTTCCGTCGAGGAATGAACAGCCAAGCACATTACCGGTATAAACGTATGCCGCAGTTCCGGGAATCATTCCGATCGCAGTGCTGAGCGCGTAATCCCGGAAGGAAATGGGGAAAAGGCCGCAAGCGTAGTTCAAGCCATTGAAGGGAAAGATCGGAGAGAGTCTGAGAAAAAAGAGATAAGAAAGGCTATTCTTCTCGAAGTTTCCTTGAAATTTCGAAAACCATTCCTTCTTCCTTAAGGTTTCCGTCGCCCATTCACCGGCAACATGACGGGAAATAAAGAAGGCGCCATAGGCACCTAGAGTCGCGCCAATCGAGATCAATAGTGTGCCCCACCAAGGCCCGAAAACAATCCCGGCAACGAGACTAAGCGGAGTGCCCGGAGCAAAAAGCAGGGTCGAAAGAATATAGACAAGGACAAAGACAACAGGACCCCAGAATCCCTGTCTTTGAATCCACAATTCAAGTTCAGAGCAATGAGGAAGGCCCTGAAGCCTGAATAATAGAAACAAGGGAATAAGAAGCGCCAGAATTAGAATGCCGTGACGTTTTGATATTTTCGCGATGCCTATAGTTTCCAGCAATTTCATCCATTGAACAAGCTCATTGGACTTAATAATCCCTACGCATCAAATTGGACTCTAGGGGGTTCTTATGAACTATTTCTTATCTGTAGTAACGATTCTTCTGGCCAGTACAAATGCCGTCGCGGAAGACGGTCCAAAACCTCTGCGCCAAGTCACCTGCACTGTCACCGCGGTAGACAAGACTCCGATCAATTTTCTGGGGCCGGTGGGTCAGTTTCCCAGCGTCAATTCCAAGATAGATTTGGATCTATCCAAAAAGACGATTGAGGAGGACCTGCGCTTCGATCCCATCGGGGACATTCCCCTGAAGCAGCTGCATGCGGTGCTCGAGCGCAGCGATAAAGTCACTCTAGAGGGAGCGGGAATCGCCTATTTCGATGGAGAACACGTCTCGCAGTCGCTCGCCAGATACACGCTTGCAATTCACGTCGATCCGCAGGGCCTTGGCGAGCTTCAAATTGCCCGCCGAGGTTTTCAGGCGAGACTAGAACTCTACAATGCGATATTGAAGTGCGTTTCTAAAGAATGAAACCTAGGCGGCTTTCTTAATTCGGAAAGAAGCGAAGGTGGAAGAAAGTTCGTTGAATAGATCCCCCAAGGGGGACCATCCTAGCTTCTTGAGTAGGCTATTCGTCACGGTAAAGGGCTCTGAAAATGAGTCTGACTCCAAACCCGTGGCTACGGTGACTATGATTCCCTGCTCCTCTCCCGCTTTTTTTGCGATCTGGCGCGTGAAGTCGATAATAGAAAGGGAATTTCCGGAGGAGAGATTTGCAATCGTGGCGGAGATACTTGCTCGTTTAGAAAGTATCAACTGAACCGCTGCGAAAACATCTTCCATCGGGAGGAAATCTCGAAAACCAAGTCCGTCCGTTTTCAGTTTGATCATCCCCTTTTCCACCGCTTGTCGGCAGCAATCAAGATAGAAGAGTTTTTCCTGCAAACCTAAATCCAAATGTGCAGGCGCCCCGACTATGTTCGTACAACGGAAAATGGTAGCTCTAGTGCCACACTCACTTAATATTTTTTCTTCGGCCTCTTTGTGAAGCCGCCCGTAATCATTTACTGGACGAAGTGCCGAGGTCTCTTCATAAATTCCCTCATACTTTTTTCCATAGACGTGGAAAGTTGAAAAATGAAGGATACGTAGGGTTGGATTTTCCTTAAGAAGGGTGGAACAGGAGTTAATATTCGAAATACAATTTCGTCTGGCGAGATCGAATTGAGTCAAACACTCCTCGGCAGAAGGGGTAGCAAGATTTATGACCCAGTCAAAGGAAGGATCATGAACACCAGCAGATGCCCCTACCAGAGCAAAGGTCACGTTAGGGACCCGAGTGCGTAACCAGAGTTTCTGCGAAGGGCTTATGGTTCGCGAGATAATACTCACCTCGTGATGCTTCGACAAAAACTCGGTGAGTCTAGCCCCTATGTAACCAAGGCCGCCTTTGATGAGTATTTTCGCCATGACTAGCTCCAGAGAGTCGTGGGATTAGGCTGCTTTCTTAGCGCGTTCCTTACGATCCCAAGTTTTCCAGGGCGCTTTACCGGTATTCCAAAGCTCGTTTAATAAGGAGTATTCCCGCGGCGTATCCATCGCCTGCCAGAAGCCCTGGTGTTCGAACATCATAAGCTCGCCATCCTTGACCATTTTTTCCACCGGCCCCGCCTCAAACACCTCACTCTCAACAGGAGTGAGATACCGACGGAAAATGTCTGAGTTACACACCATAAAACCACCATTAATATGGCCGGCAGTAACCTGCGGCTTCTCATTAAAAGCGAAGACTTTCTCTCCCTTTGCTCGGATCTCACCGAATCGCCCGGGAGGTTGCACACCAGTGACGCTGGTACATTTTTCATGTTTCGCATGAAAACCCAAAAGGCCGTGAATATCTACATCCCCGACGCCGTCCCCATAAGTGAGGCAGAAGCTCCGCTCTGTCTCGAGATATTTTCGCGCTTTCCAGATTCGGCCGCCGGTCATCGTGGCGTCTCCGGTATCGACGAAAGTAATTTTCCAGGGCTCCTTCTCCGCGTCGTGTACGGTCATTCGCTCCGGACCGGACTTGGAGAAATCAATCGTGACGTCTGAAATATAATCAGAAAGGTTTAGAAAATAATCCCGAATGATCTCACCCTTGTAGCCGAGCAGTAGGACGAATTCGTTGATGCCGTAGGCCCCATAGATTTTCATGATATGCCACAAAATCGGCTTGTTCCCGATCGACAGCATGGGTTTCGGCGTAGCTTCACTTACTTCACGAATACGAGTTCCCTTGCCCCCGCAAAGAATCGCGACCTTCATGAAAAACTCCTAGATGAATTGAAGAATGAGGAGAAAGGCAAGGGTGAGACTACTTCATCATTATAGCATACCCAACGCACCTTCGATTGGACTAGACTCAGCGCATCAGATCGCGAATCCATATATTTCTAAATCTTACCGGGGACTTTCTGCCTTGCAGCATCAGGGGAAGTCGAGAGGAATGAGGGGTATAAACAGGAATCACATGGGGCCCAGTCTTGCCTTCGTAGCTCGCATGGTTCTGGACTAATACTCCGTTTTGAAACACGGTCGCAAATGCGGGATGCGAAAGTTTTTCCCCACTAAAGAGTGGCGCTTCGAAAACAATATCAAATGTCTGCCACTCCTCTGTTTTGAGGCTCGCATTCACCAGCGGGGGAAGCTGTTCAAAGATTGCACCAGCCCAGGTGTTTGGGGCAGATGGATTGTCGAATGAATCCAAAATTTGAATCTCGTAAAGCCCCATAAAATAGACGCCGCTATTGCCCCGTAACTCCGGGTCAGCCTGCTTTTCCTTCGGAGAGACAAATTCCAGATGAAACTGACAATCCCCAAAATGCTCGCGCGTGAAAATATCCTTTTCTTGGGCCGTAACCACTCCACCTGCCACGGGCCATCCCTCTGCCCCATCCCACGCGGTCATCTTCTTGCCATCGAAAAGAACAACGGCGTCGGAGGGAGGAAGTCCAATTTTTCCAGGCGTAATTTTTCTGGGAAGGATGGCAGGGTTCGCATAACGGGAAACTACTCTCGCTCCTGGGTTTTTATTTCGATTCAGCAGGATCGATCCGGTTAAGGCGATGAGTAGAGCGGCAAGGAAGAGAAGTGGTTTTCTATTTTCTTTTTTTTCACTCACAAAGGAGTCACCCGAAGAGTCTTTTCTTCGATACAGTCTTGGGCCTTAGCTG
>JAHFAF010000275.1 GCA_023250715.1 Pseudobdellovibrionaceae bacterium
AATTCCACTAATGGGAACGGTTTTGAACTGACTCAAATACCGCTCGAAATCTGAGTCTTCCAAATAATGTTTTCTCTCTTTCGCATTGAGAACGTCCCAGAAATTCAAAAGAACAAGAGTGGGCTTCCCTTCCCGTGCGACCAAATTAAGTAGCCGCATGTCCTGGTCGGTAATGGTCTCACTGCAGTTAATCAGAAGCAGAACGACATCCGCCTCCCTCATCGCTCGGGTGGAAGACTGAATCGAAAATACCTCAACGGATTCCTTACGACTTCTCGGACGCCGCACGCCCGCGGTGTCTAATAAGCGTATTTTGCCCTGACGGACTTGAATCTCGTGGCTAACTGAATCTCTCGTCGTATGGGGAATGGGGCTTACCGTCGATATCTCGGCCGCGCAAAGGCGATTCATCAAGGTGGATTTTCCGGTATTCGGCCGGCCCATCAAGGCAACCTTCATTGGCTCTTCTAAAGCAGGACCCGGCTCAGATTCCGGTTCAACTAGCGCCAGACACCACTCTTTGATTCCATCTAGGTTGCGGCGATGGCTCGCGGAAACCTCGACGGAGTCGGCCACACCAAGCTCCCAGAAATTCGACGCCGAAGCTGACTTTTTTCCATCCGTCTTATTCACACAAAGGAGGATGGGCTTTTTTCTTTGGAGCAGCAGAGTCGCAATCCATAGATCAAACGGGGTGGACCCGCTTAGCGCATCGACCACGAATAAAAAGGCGTCTGCACGGGAGTCTAGCCTCTCCAAAACCCCGGCATCTCCCTCATCGAAAATCCCTTGGCTGTCCAGAAGCATCAGAGGGGATTCCGACCAATCCACCTTCTCGCCGACGATATCGCGGGTAGTGCCCGGCTCATCGATTACAATCGCGCGACGGTACCCTAACAATGCATTGAGAAGGCTCGATTTCCCCACGTTGGGACGACCTACTAATGCGATTCGCTTCATTGAAGCTCCAGGTACTGATTTACCTTGCGAGGATCTTGCTTCCAATGATCTTCCACGTTTACGTGAAGCTTCAGACAAACCTGTTTACCCGCCAAGCTCTCGATATCTCGTCTCGCAAATGTGCCAATCTCTTTTAATTTCAAGCCTCCCTTGCCGATCAAGATCCCCTTCTTAGAATCGGCATCGACATGAATAATGGCACGGATGGTGGGAACCTTAATCTGCGGGTCCGACTCCCATTCCTCGATTTCTACACGGACGGAATAAGGAATCTCTTGCAAAGTTACCGAGTAGATTTTCTCCCGGATTATTTCCGTTGCAAGAAACTGCTGAGTGCGATCGGTAATCATATCCGTCGGGAAATAGGGAATCCCAGGCGAGAGTTTGCTCTCCAAGAGGCGAGCCAGATGGTCGACACCGTCTTTTTTCAATGCGGAAAGAGGAATGATTTCCGAAAAGATCCCAAGAGAATGAAATCTTTCAATCATGGGCAGGAGCTTCGGCTTGGGTAGCTTGTCGGCTTTATTTAGAATGCAAAGGTTTTTCTGGGGATCTCCAAAGCTTTCAATCTTGTTCCTAAGTCTTTCACATTGCGAAAAAGCCGTCGGGTTCGACGCATCAAAAACCCACATCTGAAAATCGGCTTCTCTACCGTTTTTATCCGCCACTCGATTTAATAATTGCGCAACGGGCTCACGATGCTCTTGGAATCCGGGAGTGTCGATAAAAACAATCTGCGTGGTCGGCGTGTTCCTTATCCCCTTCACACCGTGATAAGTTGTCTGCACTCGCTTCGAGACAATGCTTACCTTCTGCCCCACCAGGGCGTTAGTCAGAGTAGATTTTCCAGAGTTGGTGGGACCTAGAATACTGATAAATCCACTTTTGAATTCAGGGTTACTCATAAATCCAGTCGTTTCAACGCGGCTTCCGCCGCTTGTTGTTCCGCTTCCTTCTTACTGCGACCGTCGCCGGATGCGATCACATCGCCACTAATTCGAATCTCGACTCGAAAACTTTTCTCATGCTCCGCACCCCAAGACTCTACGAGCCGATACTCAGGCGTCGTTCGATACTTCTGTTGTGTCAATTCCTGCAAATGCGTTTTCCTATCGACCATCTTGAGAGACAACTCATCCCCCTCGGCGATGGCATCGAAAGCAGACTGATATATCCGCACAAGAAATTCCTTCGAGGGCTCTATCCCCGCATCCAAGTAAAGCGCTCCGACTAAAGCTTCGAGTACAGCCGCAAGAATCGATCGCTTTTCTGCGCCCCCTGTTCTTCGTTCTCCGCGCCCCAGGAGGATCCAGTCGCCCATTCCAAGACTCGCCGCCATCTCGGCAAGAGTCTTTCGACTAACCAGACTGCTGCGCCATCGAGACAGACGCCCCTCACTCGCTTCGGGGAATAACTCCATCAACGCCCCAGCCACGACAAGGCCAATGACAGCATCCCCAAGAAACTCCAATCGCTCGTTATCAGCAACAATCGGGGTGTCTGCTACGCCGTCGCCCGTGGACTTCTCATTGGAATAAGAAGAATGCGTTAGTGCCTGAATCAAAAGTTCCCGATCCAGAAATTGGTGACGAGTAAGTTGTTCGGCCGCGGAAATAATCAACTCGCGGCCTTCCGTTTCGAAGGAATGGGCCAGAGAAAACCTCTATCAGTTTTGACCCCTGGAACATTTGGCTAAACCACTAGACGAATGCTGCAAGAGTCAGGGAGGCTTCTTAACACATCGCCCCCCTCGAGCACAACCCTTCACCACATTTTTTGCTGTATTTTTAAAGACTTGCCTGTCCACGACCCGCGTTGACAAGCCAGAAATCGAAAGGGTAGCTTGACCCATCCATGCTGGAAAGAATCTCGGCTAAACGCACCCTTGCCTTTCACCCTAATCAGGACCTGGAAATCTCGATCGCACCCAACGCGGGCGCTTGCTTTGGCGTGGTCCGAGCTATCAAACTCGGGTACCAGGCGGCGAACCGCGCGAGCAGGGACAAATCGGCCGTCTATTCTTTCGGACCCCTCATCCACAACCCACATGTCGTACGGGAATTGAAGCAACGCGGGGTGCGTACCGTGGAGTCGCAAGAAGAGGTGGGAGCGGGAACGGTGCTCCTGCGATCACATGGAGTGCAAGCACCTATTGAGCGCGCCTTGCGGGAGCGGGGAAATGCCATTGTGGATGCCACATGCCCCCTCGTGAAAAAGCCGCAGCGAATTGCCCAAAGCATGGGCGAGAAGGGCTATTTTCTGATTTTGGTAGGCGACGCAAACCACCCGGAGGTGAAGGGTGTTTTGAGTTACTTCGGTCGCCCTAATTACTTAGTGACGTACGATCCCCATGCCGTCGAAAGCATTCCTCTTGATGTGACTAGAGTTGGAATTATCGCGCAAACAACAATCGAGCTCCGGGTGCTGAATGCCGTCGTGGAAGCCGCGCAGAAAAGATTTCAAGAAGTTTCGGTCAATAACACCATTTGCGATGCCACTTCCATTCGGCAAACCGAGGCCGTTCAACTCGCAGAGCAGGCGGATGTACTGGTGGTCGTCGGAGGGAAGAACAGCAGCAATACCTGCAAGCTCGTAAAGATTTGCCGCGAACTTCAGCCGGACACCTACCACATTGAGGACGAAGGGGAACTCCGCAGGGAATGGTTTTCCGAGAAAAAGAAAATTGGCGTCACGGGTGGAGCCTCAACCCCCCACGAGTTTGTAGATTTAATCGGTTTAAAAATAGCTGATTTGCTTTCTAACCCGGACTGACCATGACCTCGCTATCGCTGCCCCCTTCGGAGTGGATGGAAAGACTGATCCGTATCGATAGCACCACCGATAGAACAAACCTGCCTGTCGTCGAATTTCTACTCCCGCTCCTGAAAGAAGCGGGCCTCAAAATCAAAATGCAGAAGGTCCGCGAAAAGGGTACCGCCTTCTACAATTTACTGGCCTACAACCATTCATTGGACTCGAAAAACTTACTCGTCATGAACACCCACCTAGATACGGTGGAAAGCGGAGCCCCGGAGCAATGGACGAGCACAGAGTGTGACCCATGGAAGCTCACCCAGAAAGGAGATCGCCTCTATGGGCTTGGCGCCGCCGATGTAAAACTCGATTTTTTGTGTAAGCTCGTCGCCGCAAAAAATGCCAGTGGCACGGAGCGCCCCTTTGTCCTTATAGGGACCTATGGGGAGGAGCGAGGACTCGTTGGCGTCTCCAAACTTTTTCAGGGAGGAATCAAACTTCGACCGAAGTATGCCCTGGTGGGTGAGCCCTCGAACCTCGAGCTCATTTACGCCCATAAAGGACATATTATTTGCACGCTTTCTCTTCCGCTCGAAAAGATGAGCGGCACTCCCTCGAAAAATTCATGGCGTGGGAAGGCCGCACACAGCTCCACTCCCCACCTGGGAGAGAATGCGTTGCACAAGGCTTTGGTCGAAATATCGACTAAAGGTTGGGGAATCCATTCCCTTCACGCCGGCATAGGAACAAACACAGTTCCCGATCATTGTGAGGCAGAGATTTCGCACAGGTGTAGCTTACGTTCACGAAATATCCAGCTCCTCTTCGCGGAACTCAATAAACTGGCAATAGAAATTAAGCGAAGCAAGGATAAACGCTTCACCCCCGACCACAATACATTGAGCTTGAATCTCGCAAGGTCCAGGGGGGACAGACTTGAGCTCAGCTTCGATATTCGAACGCTTCCCACTGCCCGGTCCAATGAATTGAAGAAAAAGATCGAAGCGATTGCGAGGAAAGTAGGCGCAAAGCCGTGCAATCTTTCGATCGACCTTTCTCTACAAGGGGGAAAAAAGGGGCTTTTTTTGAAGGCGGCAGCAAAACAACTCACCGCGTGTAATATCAAGCCCATACTCAATACCAAGGCTTCTTCGACCGAAGCCGCGATTTACGGAAGCGAGGGGGCTGAAGCAATCGTGTTCGGCCCCGGGGTATCTATCGGAAATGTGCATCGCCCCAATGAGCACAATCTGCTCTCTCACCTGGAGATAGCTACCCGTTTTTATACCAGGATGTTACAAGCCCCCTTACGAGAATACTAAATCCATGGAAACCGAATTTCTCATTCGAAGCGTTAGAGAAGACGATCTGGATGAGCTCTATCGGCTTGCGAACATGGTCTATTTCATTAATCTCCCGGCCGACAGAGACATCCTGAAAGAAAAAATTCGAAAGTCCATCGATTCCTTCAGCGGGAACATCGAAGACAAGTTCGCACGCCATTACATTTTCGTTCTGGAAAGCCTGGACGATCACGCCCTATTGGGAACCTCAACCGTCATTGCTCGCCACGGTTCACCGCAAGAACCCCACATGTATTTCGAGCTCAAGGAAATTCAAAAATATAGTGAAACTATTCACTCCGGAATAATCCACAAAGTATTAAGGCTGAAATTTGAAGACGACGGGCCTACGGAAATCGGGGGGCTCGTCGTCAATCCCAATTTCCGAAACCACAAAGGCAAGCTGGGCCGGCAACTTTCCTACGCACGTTTTCTCTTCATCAAAATGAAGCGTCGGTGGTTCAAGAACCACATTCTTTCAGAGCTCATGCCACCATTGACGGAAAGTGGAGAGAGCGTACTTTGGGAATCACTCGGCAGGAAATTTACGAACCTCTCCTACCCGGAAGCCGACATGCTTTCGCGGAAAAACAAGGAGTTTGTCACCTCCCTATTTCCGAAGGGCGACATCTATACATGCCTTCTTCCCGGAGAGGTACGCGACGTCATCGGAAAGGTGGGCACGGAAACCGAACCCGTCGTTCACATGCTTCAGAAGATCGGATTCCGTTGGCGGGAACATATTGATCCGTTCGACGGTGGCCCGCACTATTGGGCCGAGACGGATAAGGTGACCCTCATTCACGCCACAAAAAAATATTCCGTAGCGAGGGACCCGTTAAAGAAAAAGACGAAAGACCTCGCCCTTATCGGGCTGATGGTCGGCTCTGAATTCATCGGCATTCAATCTTCGTATGAGATTAGCCGAAATCGAGTCTGCCTTCCCAAGCAGGCCCTGGAAGCGTTGAATATTTCTTCTTCCGACTCCGTATACTTGATGCCCATTTGATAACACTCTCTGTCACCTCGTTCGAAGAG
>JAHFAF010000026.1 GCA_023250715.1 Pseudobdellovibrionaceae bacterium
CCGCGATGCTCGCGGAACTTGCGGGCTTCAATCCTCACCCGGAGAGTGTGCCTATTAACCTCTTGGTACCCATTGAGGGCACGCCGTTGGAAAAGACCCCTCCCCTTCCATTTGAAGATTTTTTGAGAACCGTTGCGGTGGCGAGAGTGGTCATGCCGAAATCTCGTGTCCGATTATCCGCGGGCCGCAATACTTTGTCTCAAGAGCAGCAGTTACAGTGCTTCAAAGCGGGTGCTAACTCGATTTTTGTGGGGGAAAAGCTACTTACTACGGAGAACGTGCCTAGAGAAAATGACCAGGCCCTGCTCTTTTCCTCGCACTTGTAGAATACGCCCTGGCCGAGAATTGACTCATCAATTCATGGTAAAATTTTAAGAAATGCGCTTTCTCCTTCTCATTTTCCTATTGCTACTATGTGTGCCCGCCTGGGCACCCGATCTTCCTAGTGCCATCGAAACGGAAGTGATTATCTATCACGGCATCCAATCCCTCTTCTCAGAGCCCGGCGAATTCAAGCCCGCGATCGAAAATGCACGGCTTGCGGAATATTTCCTGTTTCGGGAGCCCGCCTCGGGAGAGCTCTCGTATGAAGATGCTCTGAAGGTTGCGGCCGAGCTCCGTACTCGTTTTGGTTATCGACTCTCCTCTCCTCCCTTTAGTGGGGCAGATTTTGAGAAGTGGCAGCTCGCGCGGCGGGAAAGAGAGGTCAATGTCTGGGTTTTTGAAGGAGTCGCCCAAGAGGTTAGGATCCACCTGGAGGAGGCTGCTCAAGGGATTCCCATTCCACTTACCGCAGTAGAATTCAATTCCTCCCTTGCTAGCTATCGTTTTCCCAAGAGCCTGGAAATTACCGCGAGGGGGCCTGGCCCCATGAGGGTGACTTTGAATCAGCGGGCGGGTGGGATGAAGCGGTTAGGGGAACTCTTTGAATTGATGGGTACGACTCCCGCTGGTCAAAAACTTCTCGGAAAATTTCTACCGATGTTAGCGCGAGGAGAGGTTACTTTGGGGGTCCTTACGCCGGAAATTCTAAAGGAGTTCATGGTAAGAAACCCCTTAGCAAAATACGAACCCGCGGCGCTTTATCGATTTACTCCGGAAACTGGAAAGGCCGCCGTTCTAATTGATGAAACGGCTGAAACTGGCGTATTGCTCGAGCAATTGGTCCATGAGATAGCGCATGCTGTAGATGAGGATAATAGAGATGCGATTTTCAGACGAGAACAGCAACTTCAATTAATAAGCAAGGTTTGGAATGAGGGCGCGAAAAGAGCCTCGGTGCGCTCAGGAAGGCCAGTTAAAGAAATCAAGTTCATCGATTTGGAGGCAGCGGATCGAATGAGGTATTTGGAAGCTTCGGAAAATTTACATCGAGATCACGATCACCATCATCTTCTTGCGGAAAGTGTCGCTTATGGGACCCAAGCGCAAGTTCGTCGGGAGTTCGTAAAAAAGTTTCCTCAGGCCGAAGGGTATTACTCTGCTCACCTTCAGCGGCAGGATGTGGCGCCTAATGAAGTTTCGCTCCAGGCGATTGTCTATTTTTACGGAATTACGGAAATCCACGTGCCTCGAGCACCTTGCAAAGATGTGAACCGCGCGGCAGGTGGTTAGAGTCCGTCCGCGACGATCTCCATTACATCCATCACGCTTACTTTGTCGGCAAGTCCCTTCTCGTTTACACCGCTACTGATCATGATTTTACAAAAGGGACAGGAGGTCGCAATCACGTCCGGCTTTTTTTCTAGTGCTTGCTCGGTGCGGAGCACGTTCACGCGTTGATCGGCAGGCTCTTCCATCCACATTCTGCCGCCGCCAGCACCGCAGCACATGCCGTTGTCTTTACTGCGATCCATTTCGGAGAGCTTGGCCCCGCCGACACCGGTGATGAGACTGCGCGGTTCTTCGTAAATGTTGTTGAAGCGGCCGTAGTTGCAAGAATCGTGGTAAACCACATTTTTATCTGAAGGTGGCTTCGATTTCACCTTGCCCTCTTTGACGAGTTTTCCGACGAATTCGGCTGCGTGAATCACTTCATATTTGCCGCCGAAGTTTGGGTACTCGTGCGAGAGTGTGTTGAAACAGTGGGGGCAGTTCACCAGGATTTTTTTGATATTGTGGCCATTTAAGACTGCGACCAAAGCTTCCGCCATCGTCTGGTAGAGATATTCATTGCCCAAGCGGCGAGCGGAATCGCCATTACACAATTCCTGTTTTCCAAGAATTGCGAACGAAACGCCCGCGGATTTCAAAATCTTCGCGAAGGACTGGGTGGCTTTGCGGCTATTCGAATCAAACGATCCGCCGCAGCCGACGTAATACAAGAATTCCGGATTGGGATTGCTCTCGATAGTCGGCACCTCTTGCCCTTCCGCCCAAGCATCGCGCTCGTGGGAGCTAATGCCCCAGGGATTGGACTGTGTTTCCATTCCTTTGAATGCCCGTCCAAGCTCAGATGGAAAACGCGAAGCCTCCTGTACTAAGTGCTGCCGGATATCGATCATCTTATCGACGTACTCGATATTGACCGGACAGGCCTCCTCACAAGCACGGCATTGGACACAAGACCAAACTACCTCGTCGATAACGGCTTTTCCCTCGCCGATGAACACATCAAACGTGGAGTCGGTCCCCGTCTTTTTCAAAAGAGCAGTTTGATTCGCGTAAACCTGATTTCTCAGATCGACCAGAAATTGGCGGGGGGCCAAAGGCTTTCCCGTCGCTGTTGCCGGGCAATTCGAAGAGCAGCGCCCGCACTCGGTGCAGCTGTACATATCGAGCGCTTGCTTCCAGGTAAACTGATCCGGAGTGGAGCGGCCGAAGAGGGGAGTATCCCCGGAAAAGTCTCGTTTAGCGACTCGGTACTTCGGCTCCACCTTGCCAAAAAATACGTTTGGGATCGCGGTAATAATGTGAAAGTGCTTCGAGCGAGGAAGGAGATTTAAGAAAATCAAGATGACAAGGTTATGGATCCACCACGAGGCGGTGGCTACACTTCCCGCTAGCTCCGCGTTACTTCCGAGAAATGTCGAAAGCCAGCGGCTCACCGGTTGCCATTGCCGTTCAAGTCCGCCCTCCGAAGCCAGGGAAACCATGCGTCCGGCATCGTAAAGAAGGCCTGAGATCATGATCGTCGCGATAAATAGAAGGATCGTGTAGGCCTCCCAATGAGAGTGCCCACGCAATTTCTTTTCCGCCGGCAAAAAGCCAAAGAGGCGTTCCGGTTTACTAATCAACCAGCGGGAAAGGGCAATCATCACGGAAACAAGTACCCCGACTTCGAACAGATCTTTCGCAAGGCCATAAGGGCCGCCTAAAAGGCCCATCCCTAGGCCTGGCAGCACGAATTCAGTGGCCCATCCGCGCGCGAACATTGTGATCACTTGCAGGGAGAGGGTCATGAAGCCCCAGAAGATGATGATGTGCATGACGCCCGCGGGCTGGTCGTCCCGGAAAAATTTGAATTGAGCAAAGGCGTAAACGCAGGTGTTTTTAAGACGCGTTCCGAGCGTTGCCATGGAGTAATCTCGGTCGTCGTCTCTGCGAAGTTTGAGCAGCACGCCCAATCGGCCGTAAATTTGCCATGTGAAAAAACCGATGCCTACCAAGAAGCAGAGGGTCCAAAGGGCGAGTGTCATAGAGTGTTACTTTAATAAAAAAGAATCAGATGGGGAAGAGATCTTCGCGTCTGGAGGCCCAGGAATCTACCCGCTTTCGGGCCTCGTCTAAGGCGGAAACGTCAAGCTCAGCAACTGCAAAGCCTTCTTTGTCTTGGAGATCGAGAAGGACCTCTCCCCAGGGCGAAATGACCTGAGAATGTCCATAGGTGAGGCGATTATCCCCCAGTTTTCCTGTTTGGGCGGGAGCGACGACGAAACACTGATTTTCGATCGCTCTGGCCCTAAGGAGGACCGACCAATGGGCCTCCCCCGTCGGCACGGTAAAGGCGGCAGGGACAACCAAAATTTCTGCGCCTTGCTTTTTCAGGGCACGAAAAAGTTCCGGGAAACGCAAATCGTAACAAATCGCTAATCCCAAATTCTTCCACAGGATCGGGTTACTTCCAGGTTGGCACTCTTGCCCTTCGTTATAAACCCGGTCTGGAAGCTGCGCCTTGAACAGGAATATTTTTCGGTAGGAGGTTGCAACTTTTCCATCGGGTGTCAAGACAGGCAATGTGTTGAAGGGCCGATTCGTCCCCGGTTCACGAAGCGATCCGGGAAGAAGGGTAATCTTGAATTCTTTGGCCCACCCTGCGAATGTCTGAATCAGTTCCGAAAATTTCTGTACGACTGCGGCACATTCGGGTTTAGCTCCCATGAAATAAGCCATTTCCGGAAAAACGACGATTTCAGCGCCCTGTTTGGCGGCCGTCTCCGTCCATAGGCGCATCTTCTCGAGGTTCCTCTCGAGTTGATTCCCCGACGTCATTTGCGCAACGGCTACCTTGACCGATCTTTTCACTTCCATTTTAATCACCACATCTTAAAGGAGCTTACCATGAACCTCTTAGCGTATCTCATCCCCTTCATTCTATTGCTGGTAAGTTGCCAGAGTGCCCCTTCCGCGAAAGAGACGGTGGCCGCGAGTGGCCCCCGCTACTCTGAAGCTCAAATCGATTTCAAGAAGTGGAACCGGGATAACACCTGCTGTCAGGCGACAGGAAGTGACGTCGCGGTTGCTTCGGGTGGCACACATGCCTCCCAAGCGGGAGTAGCCGTGCGGGCTGCGGGCGGAAACCTAATGGACGCTGCGATTGCTACAGCGTTTGTACTCGCAGTCGAAAGGCCGCAATCGTTAGGCCTAGGCGGCGGTGGGTTTTTGACGTTTCATCAAGCGGGGAAAAAGGGGGCGGATTACTTCATCGATTTTCGCGAGACCGCGCCCGGGAAAGCTACACGGGATATGTATCTCGACAAAGATAAGAAGGTCGTCCCCGAGATGAGCACCGTCGGCTCCATGGCCGTGGCCACTCCCGGTTTTGTTGCCGGGATGGCTTACCTCCACAAGCGTTGGGGAAAGATGCCTTGGAAAAAGGTACTTGAGCCCGCGATTACCTTGGCGCGCGAAGGATTTACTATTTACCCATCTTTGGGAGAAAAAATTGCCGCGAAGGCCGAGAAGTTTGGTCAGGACCCTTATCTGAAAACTATTTTTTTCAATGCGCAAGGAGTTCCGCTCAAGACGGGTGAGCGATTTGTTCAGGCGGATCTCGCGAATTCCCTCGAAGTAATCGCGAAGCAAGGAGCTGCCCCTTTTTATACAGGTGTCATTGGAAAAAAGATCGTGGCTTTTTTGAAGGAGAAGAAAGGGATTTTGAGCGCGCAGGATTTAAAGAGCTATCAGGTGAAGAGTCGTAATCCCATTGTTGGGCAGTACCGAGATTACACTTTCGTGACAGCGCCTCCACCTAGTGCGGGCGGTGTGATGCTTGCCGAAGTGTTGAATATTTTGAGTCCCTTCGATCTGGGCCAAGAGTCGCAATCTCCGATCGCCTACACCCATCTTATCGCGGAGGCGATGAAGCGAGGCTATGCCGATCGATCAGAATATATCGGAGACCCTGATCTGGTAAAGACGGGTTATGAGTTTTTGTTGAAGCAAAATTATGCGGAGGAAGTTCGAAAGTTGATTGACCGGCAGAAGGCAGTTCCTTCCGCGCAAATTCAGCCCGGGAAAAGGCCGCTCCAGGAGAAAACGGGAACGACTCACCTGAGCCTCATCGACAAAGAGGGTAATGCAGTGAGTGCCACTCTTACGATCAATACGACGTTCGGATCCCTGCTCGCAGTTCCCGGGACCGGCGTCATCTTGAATAATGAAATGGACGATTTCAGCGTAAAGCCCGGCGAGAAAAACGCTTATGGTCTCACGGGCGGCGATGCCAATGCCATTGCGCCGAAGAAAAGGCCTGTCTCCAGCATGATGCCGACAATTATATTGAAGGAGGGGAAACCAGTCCTTGCGGTCGGTGGAGCCGGTGGGTCTCGCATTATCTCGAGCACACTTCAGGTGATCTTCAATGACCTTGCCGTTTTTCCAAAAGACTTGAAAAAGTCGGTCTTTTCCCAGCGTGTGCACCATCAATGGCTGCCGGACAAGCTCGATATCGAAGCGGGATATGATGATAGCGATAAAGAGAAATTTAAGGCAATGGGCCACGAAACGGGATCCTGGCCGTGGCAAGCGCAAATTCAGGCGGTTCAGGCCTTCGATGGAAAACTGACTGCCGTCTTTGATCCGCGGGATGAGGGCGGAGCCGCTGCTCAATGAAGTTTCTTTTCATCGCGGATTCAACGGAAAAGTTGAAGCCCGCTTCCGACACGTCTCTTGCGATTGTGCGCGAGACGTTGAAAAGGAAACATTCCGTATTTTGGGCGACGGATCTTGGGGTTGAGCTCTCGGGCGATCAGGTGGGCGTTTGGGCAGCACCCGTGAAATCTTGCCTTCAAGATGATTTCCCAACGCTCGGCGATTTAGCGTGGCATCCGATCAATGCGTTTCACGGAGCATGGATCCGAAAAGATCCCCCCTTTGATACGAGCTACGTAAAACTATGCTGGATGCTCTCTCTTGCGGAATCCAAAGTTTGGATGTTGAACAGACCCTCGCTTCTAATTCGTTATCATGAAAAACTGGTTCCCTTGGAAGCGAGAGCGCAAGGCTATCTTTCGAAAGAAGAGATCCTGCCTTCGCACATCGGTACTGCGAAAGGGGCCCGGGAGTTTATCGAGCGGATGAAGCCTGAGTGGGTAGTGACGAAACCATTTTTAGGATTTGGTGGCGGGGGGGTCCAAAAGCATTCCCTTCAAGATTTTCTGAAACTTCCCGACTCCGTTCTCGCTGATTCTGTCGTTCAGCCCTTTCGCACTGAAATTACGGAGGTGGGAGATAGGCGAGTGTTTTTCCTCCAGGGGAAATACTCGGGCGATTTCGTCCGTATGCCGAAGCCAGGGGGCTTCATTTCGAATTTGGCTCGAGGTGGCAGTGCTAAGGACGAGCCCCTGACGACGAAGGAAAAAAAGGTTATCGAGAAGGTCGGAAAGTTCTTGAAAAAGACCGGGATCGGATTTGCGGGTGCGGACTTTATAGGCCACCGCGTTTCGGAAATCAATATCACGTCACCTACGGGTGTGCGTGCTCTAGAAAAATTCGACGGGCGAAATTTAGCGGAAGAACTTGTAATGCTCGCCGAAATTCAGATTAAGCAACGCCGTGCTGGATGAGCGGGGCCACTTGGTGTTGCCAAGGGCCGTGGAAAAGTTTCAAAACACGATCGGCCGGGTTTGTATCCTCGGCGAGATTCTCGTAAATCGGCTGTAAAAAAGCCTCTTCCTGATGAGCGCGCTCTTGAAGCGTTATCTTCGCGGCATCGACGAGCTTAAGTGCTATCTCTTTCAAACCCGTTACTTTCAGTCCTTCTCTTGCTGCCGCAACGGCTAGTGCGTCTCTTTCTTCCGGGGAAATATTTCCCAGAAGATCCATTGCAAGTTTTCGCGCGTGGGCCGAGTAAAGAATTCCCACCCAAAATGCAATGGACGCATAGCGATCTCTCGGCGATAAACCATCAATCGATCGCACTTCCACATAGCCTGGTTTTAATCTCGCTTCAGTGAAATACTCTCTTACGGCGTTCATTTGGTTGTTCTCGTCGGCCGCAACATCGGGGAGCACACCTCTAGAAATATCGGCGAGGCTCTTTCCCTGGCCTGGCACATACTCCCCACGGGAGTTTTGCGCGAACATAAGCGGCTGGTGCCAAATGATACTGGCGTAAGAAGAAAAATTAAAATCCGGTTGAAAGGCTTGTTTCAAAAGGCCTGTGCGATCCGGATCCGTGTCTGTCCAGATCTGTTGGCGAAAGGAAAGAAATCCGTTCGCCTTTCCTTTTGAAATAGGAGAATTCGCAAAGAGGGCGTAGGAAATGGGGGCTAGTGCAAGGGAGGTCCGAAGCATTTCAATCGCTTCTGTCTCACTCGTGTAATCGAGATTGATTTGCACGGAAGTCGTGAGGCGCATCATGCTCGTGCCCAGTTTCCCCCGGCGGCCCAGATAATCCGTCATGATGTGATAGCGTGGGGCGCCGATCACATCCACTTCTTCTACGGCTTCCCAGGGATTCATTCCCAGACTCATCCAGTAAATCCCCATCGGATCAGTTATCGATTTCAAAATGGCATCGAAAGCGTCGACATTCGTTTTTACCGAGTGCAGGGTCTCGGCGGGCTGCGAGGAAAGCTCCAGCTGACTTCCCGGTTCGAGTGAGACTTTTCCCAGGGGAGTAGTGAATCCAATCAAATTTCCGGTGGTGCTCGTGGAAGGAATCCAAGTCGGTTGGGCTATTCCGAGCTTTGTTAGAAGGGTCCGGGCTCCGATACGGGAAACGCCGGTCGGGAGGATTCGATCCTCATAGTGAACCGTGGAGCCATCGAGCCAGCCCCCAATGCGCTCAATTTCTGCACCGATTTTACGTTCGGAAGTGGCTCGTATGGAGCTATGGAACAGCTCCGAAATTCCATTCCAAGGATGTGCCGTTTGACCCATTGCAACGGACTATACGGGTAAATTTTGGAATGGAGAATCAAAATTTACATCTTAGCGTATTGACGACGCGGCGAGTAAAATCTACGGTTCGGGCGCGGAGGGTTCCATGAGCAAAGTACTATTTCTAGTGGCAGTTTTAGGGCTTAGCATTTCTGGCGTGGTTTCAGCTAGAACTTATGTAGGTTCGGCTGACACCGGAATTGCGAAAGGTTGGCCGCAATCAAATGCGTTTTACCCATCCAACGTGAGTAGCCAGGTCGCGCTCACTTTAGATTCCGACCGGGGCACGGTGGAGTTTTCGGTGGGAGTTGGAGAAGGGCAGACGCCGACCAACTTCGAAGGAACTTACGTCCGCCAGGGGGACCGCATCTTCTTGTACTTCAATGGAAGGCGGTACTCTGGAGCCCGCACCTCAGATCTCTTTTACAATGAATGAGGCAGACTCTGTCTTTCCATTATTATGTCAACCTCTCGTAGGCCGGTCGTGCTTTGCGAAGGCCCAATCGGCGCTTAGTTATTCTTGTTATTGCGAGGGTTTCCGCTTGAAAACTGCCACTTTCAAGGCAGGGCATTTGCGATTGAACACGGCACTTTCCTTTGGTACTTTCTCGGCCTTACTTAGTTAGGGCCGGTAGCTCAGCTGGGAGAGCGCTGCGTTCGCAATGCAGAGGTCGTGGGTTCGATCCCCATCCGGTCCATTGACTCTAGTCCGTTCAGGACTTCGATTTCCCTTTGGAGAAGCCCATGGTTCGCCGCCCCTTTTGTGTGCTTAGTCCACTGGTCTTTGCATTTCTTTTGGGCTGCTCTAAATCCGGACCTGTGAGGATTTCCTTCGTCAAAGGAGGAAGTCCAGCGGCCCGCGGTGTTACAGACTCTAGACTTGCCGAGGGTAACTATTCTTTTTCTCCAGATACCGCGGTCGTAACTTTTACGTCCCTTCAGATGACGGACTTGGGCGGAACCAGCAGCATTGTATCGTTGGATAATTGCAAAATGACGTACGAGCGAGCGAAGGAGTCAGGGGCTGCTCTTTTGGACTGTCCCTTTTCGTTGAAAACGGGGACCTACTCGAGGGTAAAGCTTTTCATCAATAAGACTACACAGATTCTCATTTCGGACAACTCATTCGGACTCTTCACCGATCCAACTTCTTCCACGTTAATGTCGCTTACTCTGCCTGGTGCGGGAGCGAGTTATGTTCCTTACGTTGTTCCCTCGGATTCCGATGAAAAAGGAAAGGAGATTTCTCTTGTCACTCCGTGGGAAGTGACCGACGGGACGAACGTTCCCCTTTACCTTGTGACGGACATGAATCGAACGGTCTATGGTTTGGCAGATAGCGGCGGAAATCCTTCCTTGGGAGTGAGCTCCGGTGATTTGCCGGTGGACTTCGCTGGGATTCCAGGGAGTTCCGGTTCGAGTGAATTCTACTCCACGGCAAGCCCATATAAGCCAAACGGTTCCACCAGCGGAGAAAAGTTTGTCCGTATCTTCTATGATGGGATCGGCGCTCCGATTTTAGTTCAGCGCCATGGATTGTGTGACACGAATGGGCCCAGCGACGCCTATGCGTTTAGTCCCGCTTCCGCGAACGCGCGTAGTTTCACTGGAGGATATTACTTGGGAAAAGATTCGAGCGATAAAATTTCCTGGGCGATTCCGGATGAGACCCGGGGAAATGTATCTGTCTATACCCTGGGGAAGGGATATTCTATCGGCGATAACGTTACGGTGTCCTGCGCTTCGATGTCCTCGGCGCCAGCCCCTGCGTCGGGAGATACCTATGCCTCCGGGGCCCCCGCACTCTCAGGTGCCACTGCAGAGACTCTCTATCTTCAAGCTAAGTAGAGGGGTTTTCCTTTTATTTTTTATAAACTAACGACGCTACGATCCCGCAAAGGATCATCTGAATCATGCCAGACGTGACCCATGCCAGAAAAAGAGACCTGGGAAGCGGGGTGACGGCAAACTGTATAAAGTAATGGGAGACGTAAAAGACCCCCGCCAACATTCCAAAGCGAACGCCTTCCATCGGGCCTTTTCCTTCGTAGCCCTTCGCAAAGAGGATGGTAAAAAATTTGGCCGCCAATATTTGGCCGAGGAGCATCCAAATACATTGCCCCTTCATTTCCGCGTCACTTCTCCAGAGATTGGCGGTGGCGCGGTATGCACCCTCGAGAATTTTTCCATGGATGATGAAATCGCTTACAAAAATGATGGCGAATACGGCCAGGATTGCCGGTATGAGTCGCTTCACATTGAGGCCGGCACAGAGTCCCGTAAACATGTTCCCTCCTTTTTCGCTGAAGAAAAACCCACCTAAGAATAATTATACCGCATATTTGGAGCAATGCTTCCGATTTCTCCCCTCGATGATACAGCGCACCAAAACAATTGTTAGCGGGGAAAGAGGGAACCACCCCCGTACTTTTTCTTACAGGGCATGATTTTGGAAGTGGGGGTTTTCCATGTTAACTCGAAGAGAATGGCTTCGCTTGGCGCTTACCAGTGGCGCAACGGTGTGCACGTTTGGAATAGTAGGTTGCGGAAAGGATGAACTTCAAAAAATCTCGCGTGGAGCCGTCTCGATAGTTCGAGGAGAAGTCATTCTTTACGATACTTACGCAATGGCGCTCTACATGGACGGCGGGTTAGGGCCAAAGACAGGAATAATCAAGGTGGACTATGTCCTGGCGAACCAGCCCCTCACGTTGGATTTCTGGCATGGGCACGGTGGTATCTTGCACCGTTACACGGTAACGCCGGAACATTTTAGCCAATTGAAAAAATTGAAGCAGGTGACCCTCGAAACTACCGAGGTTGAGGATCACACCCATAAATTATTTATCGATCCGAATGACCCTAAGTGGAGAGTGCCGGGCGCCCAGCCTGTACACGTTCCTATTCCTTAGAGCCGCCTACAGACTAATTTTGAGACAGGCTCTTAGAGTTTCTCGAAACCAAGCGGCTGCGAGAATTTGCCGTAGTAAAGACAGCGCCCGTAGGCGTCGAGCCCAAATTGCTGCGGGATCGCGAGGGTTACATCCGCAATTTCGGCATCCTCGCCGAAATCTCCCGAAAAACTCGCCGGAAAATTGCAAGCCATCGGTCCGATGCTAGTGAAGTATTGCATCGTAAAATATCCCTGTGTTTCATAACACGCATTAAGTTCATTCAGCTTTAAGCGATGCGGAAAATTTAGCGGCGCGTGATTGTGGAGGGTATCAATTACCTGAATATTGGTAGTCAGCCTCAAGTACTTATCGATGCTAAGGGTCATCGAGTGATCGGCATACCCACGGTAGCGCCCGGAGATGTCGACCAACGGGGAGACCGAGATCTCATCCGCCTGGGCCCAGGGCAGCAAACAGGTCAGTGCAAGGAATAGTAACGAGGCTTTCATGGAATCCCCTCCCGAATTTTTCGACGTTAAGGAATAAGCATGTTTTCCGCAAACCTGTTTGAAGTCAAACCCGCTCGGTAAAGACCATAGCGCAGGTGTTGCACTCGAGGGAGAAGATCTTCGGGCCATCCTTCCCTCGGGAAATTCTCCAGTAGTGAGTGAGCTTCCTTGACGTGTCCTTGTGCCATTCTCAACTCGGCAAGAAGAAGCCGAAGATGGGAAGATTCGGAGTTTCTTGCGACTGCTGACTCAAGGAGCGGCAGGGCGCTTGTTCTCTCTGAAGGAATTTGGCGCAACTCCTTTCGAATCACCCGCTCTTGGTGAAGGCGAAAGTCGGGAAGAAAGAAAAGAAATGCAAGAGAGCTCAGAGTAAGGGCTGGCTTCGATCGCGCTGAGAGAAAAAGAAGCGAGAGAATCAAATAGGGAGTGAAAAGGAAATCGATAGCCGGGCTCAATCGGCTCTCTCCATGCCACAAGAAGAAAGCGCCGCCACATCTCCAAAAATGCAGGGCTACCGATGCTACTACCCCGACGTTACCCCAGGTCCTGACCGAGAAGAACTTTTTGCTCATAGAATCTCTTTTGATTTTGTCTCCAAATTTCCGAGGCGGCGGGCTCGGGCCACTTTCCCCACTCATTTTCTTCCTGCTGGTCGGAAAACCAATGAGGGGCTTTTCGCACGACCTGAGAAAATAAAAACCCCTCTTTCTTTGAAAACGGTATGTTTCGCTCACGGTAGTAATTACTCACAAGCTCCAGTATTTGGTCGTCCGTTTTTCTTACTGAGATCAACGCATGATTGTTTCCATAAACGGGAAGCCATTTACTGGAGTCTGGGGATTCACCGAGACTTCTCGTGATCAGCAGCCGGGTCCCTTGTGGGGGATGATCGAGAAGAATGAGCCAAGCTTCCTTTCCAAACTCATTGAAGAGAACGGCCGATCGTCGATAAAAATCGCGATGAACGAGAGTTCTTGTATCGTACGCAATGTGAACCTTCGGAAAAAGGCGGAAGGTGAGATAGTTGGCCCAGGCAGGATCAGTAAGTACATTGCCCTCTATGTGGGACTCCGCCAAAAAATTTGTCGCTTTCCCAATGGAAGGGGAGACATCATAGCTTTCGTTAAATCGAAAAATAAAAAGGCAAGTTACGCAAATTGTCCAGCCGAGGATCGGGGGAATTTTTTTGCAGAAGCGCGCAGCCAGAATTGCGGCCGGAAAAATAAGGTAGACGACATGACGGGCGGAGAGAACAGGCAGAGCGAGAAAGGGAAGGATCATCGGATATTTTTGGTATCCTTTTCGGAAAAAGAACCACAGCCCACCGAAAACGAGAGTGAGGCTTGGCACATCGAGATGCCAACGAATAGCAGGGAGCTCGGCAAAGGTACGTTTCCACTCGAGGGGCCTTGCTCCCGCCCAATCCCAACCCCCGGCAATTTTCCCTTCTCGGGTGAGATCAATAGCGTAAGGAAAGAGAGCGGTGCCCAGTGGATTTAGGCAAGTCGCGAGAAAAATGAATAGTGGGCTCAGGCGAGTGAGCCAGGTAGTCTTCCACTGGGTGATCGAATGCAGGGCAAAAAGAAACGGAAGAATCACGACACTCCCGTGAAGGTTCGCCCATAGGACCGCAATGAGGCCGCCGGCCACCAAGCGCCGAGGGCTCATGGCATTTCCCCATGGAATAATTTCAAAAGCCGTAATGGCGAATAAAGCCTCTCCGAAAAGTAAAGGTCTCAAGACTTGCACGTGGTGATGAATGAGAAGCGCCCAGGTACCCGCGATCAAGGCGGCTGTCTGGCTACCGGTTTTTTTCCAAGTGAAGTGAACGGCCGTCAGCAGAGTAATGGCGAGGAGAAGAAAATTGAGTCCGCGCAACGCGGAGAACCCCGCCTTTTGGTAGAGTAAATAAAAGATCGCTTGGCTACCCCAGGAATGCCAGGACTCATCGGGGCGGCCAGTAGCCGTATAAGTAAAAATGTCGTGGAAAAGTGGCCCTCCTTTTTCCACGACAGCCTTTCCGGCAGCTAAATGAAAATAGATGTCATTATCGGAGGCGATGGGCCAGCCCCAGAGAAAGACTCCTAGCACGACGAGGAGAAACGCAATTCTACTTCCCATAGAGTAAGTATTGCTTTCGGACTTTTGCGAATACTTTTAATTGCTGAGAGAATTCCTTTTCAATTTCCCTGACGCCTTTTCCCTGATCGATAGCTTCGCGAATTTTCGCGGTGCCGGCGATGAGATCGATCGGCATGCGGTCGTATTCATACTCATAGGGAGGTTTCTTCCACTGAAAGTCTCCCGGGTGCATCGTAGCGATTCGTTCTAAGAGGTAGAGCCCGGTACGAAAAGCATTGAATGTCTTACGTTGAGAAACGTGAATTTGAACCCCGCCGCAAATCGTGTCTTTGTGTTTTTGATAGGAGGGCTGAAAGAAAATGGGGCGGAAATAAACTCCAGGGAGTTTTAGCTGATTCATTTCTTTAGCGAGACGGTCCGGCTGAACGTAGGGGGCTCCGATCCATTCAAAGGGCCGTGTGGTGCCCCGTCCTTCGGAGATATTGGTTCCTTCAAAAAATACCATTCCGGAGAAAATGATGGCGGACGTGAGGTTGGGAATATTCGGCGAGGGGGGAACCCAGTCCCTACCCCAGCTATCGCCGTAATTTTCCCGCTTCCAGCCCTTTAAGGGAACGACTTCGAGATCGCAGCCTATATTGAAAGCCTCATTGAAGAGGTTGGCTATTTCTCCCATGGTAAGTCCATGGCGAACGCATATGGGGAATTGTCCGACGAATGAGGCGAATTCTTGTTCGAGGACGTTGCCCTCGATGAGGTTTCCTCCCACCGGGTTCGGTCGGTCGAGCACCACCACTTTTTTTCCGTGTTCTTTGGCCGCTCGCATCGTGTTCGCGAGGGTGTACATGAAGGTGTAAACACGGCTTCCGATATCTTGAAGATCCACGACAAAGGTATCGATCTTGTGGAGAAGATCCATCGTCGGGACGCGCGAACTTCCGTAAAGACTGAATACTGGAAGACGAGTTATCGAATCGACGAAATCTTGCGATTCGACCATGTTGTCTTGTTTTTCGCCGCGAATTCCGTGTTGAGGGCCCACGAAGCAGGTGACGTTCAGCCCTAGCTTCTTGTTTAAGATGAGCTCGCTGATGTGTCTTAAATTTCTATCGACCGAGGCTTGGTTGCAAAGCACTCCGAGCCGCTGCCCACGATATTTCTTGTAAGCCGTACTAAGAAAGAACTCTAAGCCCGTTTGAACCATATTGTTTTGTTTGTCATTGCGAGGAGCTTCAGCGACGAAGCAACCTTATGGCGGAAGGTTGCCGCGGCCGCTGCGCGGCCTCGCAATGACAAAAAGTAGTTATTTTCTACTAAATTTCCCAAACTGCATTGCTATCTCATCCGCCCAATGGGTCATGCGCCCAAACTTTACCTTCGGATCGTTCAAGACGATCGCAAAAGCAATGAGTTCATTATCCCGGCTCGGGACAAAGCCTGCGAGCGCTGTCACTCCGTCCAATGTTCCCGTTTTAGCGCGCAATAGGCCCTCGACCTCGGAATTGAGAAAGCGATTTCGTACCGTGCCGTCGTCTCCGGCAATTCCCAGTGAAGCCAGAGCTTCCGGAGCCACCCCAAAGTCATGATAGGCGGCACTTAAGACAGTGAGAATCTGGCGGGGGGTAACGCGAGTGTTCCGCGTAAGCCCGCTCCCATCCGTGAATTCATAGCTCTTCCGGTTGATGCCTAAGTCTTCGAGTGCATCTTGCATCGCCGTTACGCCCTTCTCACGGGTTCCGGGCGGCCCCCAGGCTTCCGCGCCTAACTTTTTTAAGATCTGATCCGCGACGAAGTTATTGCTGAACTTATTCATGCCCCAGACGATTTGCCAAAGTGGCATGGACTCAAATTCGAGAATTTGCTTCGCCCCCGAGGGCACGTTTCCTTCGATGACATTCCCGGTAAATTTAAGCCCCCGCTGCTCCCAAAAGGTTCGAAACATGTGGGCGGTATAAAGTGCCGGGTTCACGATGTTTTTGTAAAAGCGCATTTCCTTGTGGTCGAGGGGAATTGACCCGCGCAGTAGAACGGTATCTCCGATATCGCCCTTTACATAATCCGTTCTGCTTACGAGGACGGAGTTCTTGGTCCCTGGCTTTCCAGTGGTGCCCTGATTGACGATGTCGATATAAGAGTTTTCCGGATCGGTGTAAACGACGGGCGGAGAACCCACACCTTCTCCTGGTTTTACATAAGTTGTCGTCGTATTGAAGTTAAAAGAAAGAGCTCCGACCGGCGCATTATAGGCCTGATCCTTTAAATACTTCGGCCGGCTGTCTGGTGTTTTCTCTTCATCGAAGAAGGTGGAATCGGAAACGATATTGCCCGTGATGCTTCGAATTCCGGATCGAATAAGCTCATTCACCATCATCCAAAGCCGTTCCGACACTAGGCTAGGATCCCCTCCGCCTTTCAAATAGAGATCTCCCGCGAGCTTTCCCTCCCGCAGTGTGCCGACTGTGTAGATTGTGGTCTTGAATGTGGCAGTGGGCTTTAACTTCTTCAAGGCCGCGTACATGGTAAAGAGCTTCGCGACACTGGCGGGAATGAGAAGCTTGTCGCTGTTTCTCTCGAATAGGATTTCACCCGTATCCATCGAGGCGGCCACAATTCCGGCCTGCAAATCCTTCTTCTCGGGCGAGATGATGCGATCGATCTGACTGCGTAACTTTTGAGTAGCGGGAGTGCTAGTGGACTGCCGAAATTCCACTTTCGGCCGAGAATACGCAGATAGGGAAAAAACGCTCAAAATACAGACGGTAAGGTGAACGAAAAATTTCATGGATTTTATATTTTTACATGGAGATCAGGGGATTGGCCAAGAGTTCTTCAGTTACGGTCAGTATACAGGGGTGGAGTTAGCCTTTACGGATTGGTATTTAGGTTGCATTATAATCTGATTGGAGGGCGGGGGGTCAGTTTCGAGTCCAGCTCGGCCTTCCTGGACCGCAACGTCTCCGCTCTCCGTTCTTAACTTCCCGCAATCATGACACAGCAGCTACCGCGTATTCTATTAGTGGATGACGAACCCGAAAATCTACGTGCTTTGGAGCGTACGCTTCGGCGTCATTTCGACGTGATAGCCACGGAAACTCCGGATGAAGCCTTAAAAGCTCTGGGGTCCGAAGACTTCGCTGTCGTCGTATCAGACCAAAGAATGCCCGGGATGTTGGGCACAGACCTTTTGGCGAGGGTGGCCAAAGAAAAGCCCTACACCTCGCGCATCATTCTCACTGCGTTTACGGAAACTGCTGAAATACTGGACGCCATCAACCGAGCGGAGATCTATCGTTATATCACCAAGCCTTGGGACAACCAGGATCTGGTGAATACGGTCCAGCAAGCAGCGGAACGAAATCGTCTTTTGACGGAGAATCAGGGCCTTATCGCCGCCCTAGAAGAAAAAAACAAAGAGCTCCGCCAGCTAAATCAGAGCTTAGAATCTGTCGTGGAAAAAAGAACGGCGGAGCTTAGGCAAATCAACGAACGTCTCAATGAGCTTGCGATGACGGACCCCTTGACCCGAGTGCTCAATCGTCGGGCCTTTTTCCAACGCTTTCAGGATGAGATCGACCGGTCTAAGCGCTACAAACATCATATCGTTGTGGTCATGGTCGATGTGGACCACTTCAAAAAATTTAACGATATGGAAGGGCATGTTTACGGGGATCAAGCGCTGAAGAAAATAGCGCAACTCTTCACGAGCAATCTTCGTAAGACTGATTTGTTGGCCCGGTACGGAGGAGAAGAGTTCGTTCTGATGCTGCCTGAAACCAAAGTACAGGGAGGGATGGAAAAGTGCGATCGTTTAAGAGTTGCGATTGAATCGACGACCTTTACCGGAAAGGCCCAAGAAGCTTATTTGACCGTGAGTATGGGGGTCGCTATGTATCCAGAGGACGGTGAGACCCCTGAAAACCTTATTAAGGCCGCCGATCAGGCCCTTTACCAGGCAAAAGAATCGGGCCGAAACAGAGTAGTCCAGCATGGCCCCGAAGAATCGTTTTTTGTCACTTGAGCCCTTAAACCCCGGGGCTCGGATCACCTTAAGCGAAGAGGAGTCTCATCACCTTTTGCATGTCCTGCGGCTGACCGTCGGCGAGGAAATTCTTCTCATTGATGGCAAGGGTGGTCTTGCCGAGGGAAAAGTGGAGAGCGCCGCAAAACGCAGTGTCGCGGTCACGGTAGGAAAAATCCAAAATATTGAATTTCAGAAAAGAGTCCACCTGGTCTTTGGTGTGACGAAGGCTCCGGCCCTTGAGTTCATCTTGCATCGAGTGACCGAAGTCGGGGTTGCGAGTTTTCAGCCGCTCAATACCCAACATTCCTTGCGTCTCTCCAGTTGGAACGAAGAGCGATGGCGAAAAATTGTGATGGAAACGATTAAGCAGTGTGAGGAAAGCCATCTGCCAGAAATCTACGCACCCCTCGATCTGAAAATATGGCTGGAAAAGAGGAATAAAGACAGAGCACTTTTTTTGTGTGACGAAACGGATCGGGAAATTCGTGATGAATTCGTCCCCTCCCAAGGCGCGGAAGTTTTAGTTGGTCCCGAAGGGGGATGGAGTTCGGAAGAGCTCGAGCTCCTCCGTCATCATGGCGCTAAAGCCTTGAGCCTTGGGGTAAACCGGTTGAGGGCGGAAACTGCCTGTCTTGTCGCCGTGACATTAGTGAAAAAAATCTTCGGTGAGTTATAATGACACTCTATGTGGAAAGTGAGCCTCGCGCTGGTAGGGCACCGACTCCTTCTATTGGTTGTCGCCCTTCTTGCCGTGAATGTCCGCCTCTCCTCGCTCGCTCCCGCGCAAACCGGCCCTAGTCTCTTCCCTACCCATGCCTTGTGGGAGGGCTTTCTAAAACGTGTGAGCGAGGGACAAGAATTTCAAGAGCTCGATCGCCTGTTGGCGGTACCGGCGAAGCAAGTCATTTACGCCACGAAGAATCCTTTTCTTTGGGCTGCTCGTTGGTGGGTGAGTCTCACCCACGCAACGCCGCGCGGAACTTTGCTTTTTTTGTCGAATTTATTTCTCGTTCTTTTTCTCGCGGAGCTCATGGCGCTTTTGAGCCGCATGGGGACGACGGATGTCGCCGAGGGCGCGGCCCTTCTCATGATCGTTTGGCCCACGAGCTATGAGATGAGTCTCGGGGATTCAAGTGCGCTCATGGCTTATTTGGTGACGTTGACTTTGCGTCAGGCGATCGATAACCGCTGGCTCGTCGCCGGAGTAGCACTTTTTTTCCTTGCCCTCATGGATCCCATGGCTTTGGGGCTCGTTCCGATTCTGATCTATTTCTTTTGGTATTTTCAGCGGCACTATCAGGTGGGACAGGTTTTAAAACGCACCGCTTTTTTTCTCATTCCATTTGGACTAGCGCTTTACTGGCGCTGGCATGAGTATCCCAGCGTCGCCCGGATTTTCGCCGACTCTGCCCTGGGGGACATCATGGGCTGGGTGAAGCAGAATCAAGGAGTCCGCGCGACACTTTCGAGAAGTTTTGGCGGGCAGCTCGTCACCGTCCTTTTCTTCGGCGTGGGAGCGGGCGTGAGTCTCTTGAGCAATACCGGTCTCATGCACCGAGTGGTGCCCCTCAATCAATTCTTCGTCTGGCTCTTTTTTACGCCTTATCTATCCGTAGCCTCTCGCGCGTCGATCGCGGCAGCATGCCTGGGCGGAATCGCTTCGGCCACCTCCCGCCAAGTCCTACGCGCAATTCTAGCCGCGCTTCTCCTCTTGAGTGCCTATGAAGCCTTCCTAGTCTTTTCTATCGGATAAGGTACGGCATACCTTTGCGTAGGAAAAAGTTACATGCTTGGGTCGAGCTACTGAAGGGTGAACTTCTTCGGGTTATGAGAGACCCCGCAGCCAGGGCACTGGCAGGTCTCGACGACTTGCAGGTGGCTTAAGTTCAGGTCGTGGTTGAACACCAGCTTACTCCCGCAGAAACTACAGCGTTCGTAAGTTTCCAGGTCGATGCAGCGAACTGGTTCCGGGTCTTGCTCGCCTTGGGGGCGGATGAAGGGCGTCCTCATGTGCCGTTTCTCCTTTATTCTCTGGTAAGGCTTAAAGTCGGGTGGGAAAGCTGATTTCTTGTACTGCTATTTATCTCATCGTAAAAACCCGTTTGGCGGTTTAGCTAAATTTCGTTACTGTCTGTGCCACAGTGACCCAATACGACGTAAAAAAAGCATTGCTGGGCGGGGTGATCGATTATGCGGGCACTTTTCCGCCCGCGGCGCTCTCCCTTGAGAAGGCCCTGGAAAGGGCTGCTACGTACCGTTCTCGAAGCGCACACCCTTGGCTCTTTGGGCGAGTGGCGTTGCCTTTAGAAGACATTAAAAAACTCCATTCACGCGCGCTGTATCAAGCTGGGGCTGACGGTTCCGCTTGGGTCTTCACGGCTCTTGGAAATACTGCATCAGAACCCGTAGCATCCGAGTTTATGCGATGTGTAGAGTGGGATGTGCGTGAAATTCGGCGCTGCCGCGAGCGCTGGGCGGCCGGGCCTCTACGGATGGAAATTGTCGGGTACGAGACGAAGCTACCTGCCGTGCTGGAGCGGTCTCAAATCGATGGTTACTTAGTTCCGGCACTCGATCGGTTGCTCTCTCTCACCCAGGGCGATCTTATCCCCTACATCGAGGTGCCCTGGGAAGGGGATTGGGCGGGCCGTCTCTCGACTCTTTCCGCCTCGCTTTCTGAGTGGGCAGAGGGAAAAAATGAGGTGAGCGTTCATTCCGCCATCAAAGTGAGGACGGGCGGAAGCTATGTTCCGACTGCCGCTCAACTCGCGGCCGTCATCTCCAGTTGCCACGCGCACGGATTGCAGTTCAAAGCGACTCAAGGGCTTCATTCCGCACTTACCCACGGAAAAGATTTTGGTTTCGTGAATCTATTTTTTACTTTGGCACTTGCTTCCCAAGTCGATGCAACGGAGTTGGAGAAGTGCCTCGTGGCAAACGATTTTGTTTGGGAAAAGAATGCGATAAGTTGGGGAAAGCACCGGCTCGAAATAGAAAACATCGAATCGGCAAGGCGCCGGCATGGGGGCTGTTTCGGAAGTTGTAGCCTCGATGAGCCGGACGAATCATTAAAGGAATTATGAAGCTAGCGACGTTGCCTTCAAAAGATAAGAGGAATAGAAACGGTGAGCTTATCGTCGTATCCAAGGACAATCGCACGGCAGCTCGAGTGGAGCCCGTCATTTCCTTGCTCGCGGCATTGGAGAATTGGAAGGAAGTTGCGCCCAAATTGGAGATAACTTATTCCGCTTTGAACCAAGGCTCTGCGCCTGGATCCTTTCCCCTGAAGCTCGAAGAGTGTCTGGCCCCCTTGCCGAACTCGCCGGGGTTTTATGATGGCAGCGCGTTTCTCTCGCACGTCTTTCGCGCGCGAAAATCGCGCGGGGATGAGATGCCGCCTTCTGCGAAAGTCACTCCGCTCATGTATCAAGGGGTCAGCGACAATCTTTTGCCGGCTTATGTCCCCATGGATCTGATGGATCCCGCTTTTGGCGGCGATTTCGAGGGAGAGTTCGCGGTCGTCACCACGGATGTGCCCAAGGGGACCAAAGCTTCGGACATGGGGCCCTTTATTGCGCTTCTAATGCTTTTCAACGACATCACGTATAGAGAAATCGTGAAGCAGGAGCTTCCCGGAAAATTTGGATTCTTGCAGAGTAAGCCCAACTCTTCCTTTGCTCCTATTGTGATTACTCCGGACGAGGCTGGATCCGCTTGGGACGGCAAACGGTTGTCTTTGGATCTGGAAGTTACCTTCAATCAAAAGCTCTTTGGCCACCCTAATGGCCGGGAAATGCACTTTACCTTTCCTGAACTCGTGGCCCATGCCTGCCGGACTCGTCCCCTTTCGGCGGGGTCTATTGTTGGATGCGGAACTGTCTCAAACGAGGACAAGGCAATGGGCTTTGCGTGCCTTACCGAAAAACGCTTCCAAGAGATCTTAGACGGCGGAAAAGAGACCACTCCTTGGCTTCGCGCTGGCGATTGCGTCAAAATCAACGTGAAATTGAATGGGCAGTCGCTGTTTGGCTCGATAGAGCAAACTGCGCGCTAGCCAATACCATGAGACTGCTTCGCTGCGCTCGCAGATACCTCTGCGTGAAGCAATCTTGTTGTAATAGCGTCACCCCTGGTACAATTCCCTCATGAACTCTATTGAGCTACAAATCGGTGCCCAAAGATTCATTCTAAAGGGCGAGGACGAAGAGCCTCATCTCCATGAAGTAGGAGAGATGGTCCGACGGAAAGTCGAAGCTCTGAAAAAGAAAAACCCTGCGCTTAATCTTCAGCGGGCCTCGATGCTCGCGGCCCTCGATCTTGCAAGCCAGCTCATTAAGGGAAAAAAGAAGGCGCTCGATTACCGTGCTGAAGTAGTGGCTCGGACCACCACCCTCTTGGATCGAGTCGAGGGTGAAATCACGAAGCCTTGAACTCATCGGATGATCAGAAGAATCAATTGCGTGGAGCCTGGCGGAAGAACTATCCTCGGGATCCATATGCTCGTTCGAAAACGAGCTCTGCCCTGTGCAAGATTGTCTCTGCCGATCCCGCGTTTCGAAATGCCCCTTACGTGGGAATCTTCGCTGCCCTTGCCTGGGAAATCGATTTAAAGGAACTCTTCGAGAGTCGCCCGAGAGCGTGTCTTTATCCCAGGGTAAATGGCCTTCAATTGGAATTTTTCTCGATTGCCTCTTGGAAAGATTTAAAGCCCGGTTATTCGGGAATCCTGGAGCCGGAGTCCAAATCCCCGCCCCACCGCTGGGGCCCGAGAGATCTCATCCTGGTACCTGGATCTGCGTTCGACAAACAGGGTGGTCGCGTGGGCTCGGGAAAGGGGTTTTACGACCGTTTTCTCGCCGCCGTTTCCACGCCCAAGTGGGGGATTTGCTTTTCCCAGCAATTGATCGACGGCAAGCTTGCCCAAAGTCCGTTGGATGTTAGGATGGATGCCATCGTTTCTGAACTGGGAATTGAGCGAGTTACAGAGCATTAGATGGTCATTCTAGTTTTTGCCGATATCTTTGGCCGGCCTGGACGAAGGGCAGTGGCTCATGCCCTTCCGGAACTTAAGGCTAAATACCAACCTGATATTCTCATCGCCAATGTGGAGAATCTTGCAGGCGGCCGAGGGGTCAGTAGAAAGACTTTGAATGAACTGAAAGAGCTCGGCTTTCATGTCTTCACTTCGGGAAACCATCTTTGGGACAATAAAGAAGTCTTTGGTCTTCTCGATTCGGAAAAAACTTTCTTTCGACCCGCAAATTTTTCAAACCCTCCCGGCGATCCTTGTCCGGGCCGCGGCTTCGGTTTTGTCGAAGTGAACGGCAAGAAAATTTTCGTGATTAATCTCATTGGCCGGGTATTCATGGACATGGCAGAAGATCCCTTTGCGACCGTCGATCGCATTCTAAAAGAGAACCCGGTGGATTGCCCTGTGTTCGTCGATATGCATGCCGATGCAACGAGCGAAAAATATGCGATGGGATGGCATCTCGCAGGTCGAGTCGCTGCAGTCACGGGCAGCCATAGCCACGTGCAAACGGCGGATGAGAGAATTCTTCCCGGTGGTACCGCTTACATCACGGACGTGGGGATGTCCGGAAGTTTCGACTCCGTCATTGGGCTTCGACCAGCTTAGGTGATTAAGAAATTCATGACTCGCAGGCCCCATTCCACCCAATCGGCAAGGGAGAATCCTGGAATTTGCGCTGTGGTAATCAAGCTGGGGGAAGATCGTAAAGCGGAGAGTATCGAACGCTTACGTTACTCGGTTGGAATAGCC
>JAHFAF010000276.1 GCA_023250715.1 Pseudobdellovibrionaceae bacterium
GTCGTGCTAGGAAATTATTTTTTCCGAGCGTCCCAGACTGCAATCATCCAGCAATATACGCTCTATATGTATCGGGCCATGCAGATTGGTGTGGTGCTTCTTGCTGCCGGCACCATTTTGGGAGGCATTTGGGCGGATTATTCCTGGGGAAGGTTTTGGGGATGGGATCCGAAGGAAGTGTGGGCTCTGATTGCTCTACTTCTGTATCTTGCGGTTCTTCACGGCCGTTTTACGGGTTGGCTGAAAGGTTTTGGATTTGCGGCGACAACAGTGGTCTCATTCCTTGGAGTCCTGATGGCGTGGTACGGCGTGAACTTCGTTCTGGGGGTGGGGTTGCATTCCTACGGGTTCGGAACGGGCGGGATGGGCTACGTCCTGGGCTATGTATTACTTCAAGTAGGATTCATTGTAGCTGCCTATGTCCGGTACGCTAAGTTTCGGGCGACTCTTAGCCATGATCCGGCCATTTTTCCCCGGTAGTTTTTCAGGGAATATGTTAGTTGCGTCATAAAGCTGTGTTTTTTGAGACACGGGTTTGAGGTACCCTTATAACGAGGGGCAAACAACGGAGGATCGTATGAAAACCGTATTGGTAATCTTTTTATTGGTGACCACTGTGGCGATGGGGGCAACCCCCGTTGCGAAAAAGAACCTCAAGAAAGAGCCCCCGCAAATGGCAGGGTTCGCAATGCTTCCGCAAAAGCATACCTGCCAATTGAGCTACGAAGGATGCCAGGCCAGTTGCAAAAGCACGAATGGCGCGGGATGCGCGGAAGAATGCGATTCCGATTGCAATGTTTGTGCGCTGGATTTTGGCGAAGAGAACGCTAGCGTTTGTAAGAAGTAGTTAGATTCTGTCGCGTTTCGCGCAGAATCTATCCTGAGGCCTTAAGCCGAAGGATCTCAGCGCAGAAGTATATGCCTACAAAACGAGATCCTTCACTTCGTTCAGGATAGTTTCTGTCGCGTTTCGCGCAGAATCTATCCTGAGGCCTTAAGCCGAAGGATCTCAGCGCAGAAGTATATGCCTACAAAACGAGATCCTTCACTTCGTTCAGGATAGTTTCTGTCGCGAACAATTGAAACGCGACAGAAACTAATTAACCACCCGTCTCGGAATCCAGCTGAGCGCGGTTCTCTTGCGTCTCTTTGAGTGAACGGTTGATTTGCATTTGTCGTTCTAGCTGTGCGTTTAATTCCTCCGCTGCCGCAGTTCGGGCGTTTAATGCGTGTTCATACTCGAATTCCTGCATGAGCCCTTTCATTCGGACTCGGTGGGCCCAATCGTGGTACTCGGTTGCCTGCCTGAGTTTCCTTTTCGCGTTTTCAATTTGGCTCACGACAACGGCGGAAGCCAATTTCCATTTGGTCACGTATCTATCGGCCAATTGATGGCTGTCGGGTTTGCCCGTCTCTTCCGCCTCTAAGCGCAGCGCCCAGATTTCATGATTTCTTTGGAGGGTTGCGACGGAGTTCTTAAGTTCCGTCACGCGCGTTTCGGCTGCAAGAATTGCCGCTTCGCAGCCGTCGCGCTGGGTGCTCGGTTCATAGCCCTTTTTCACCATGGCCTTCACGTGCTCGCACTCCTCGCGAAGTTGAGCATGATCCCTCATGGAGTTTTGGAGCGTGGCTCGGGCAGTAATCAGTTCCATATCGAAGTCTTGGACTTTATCTAGGTACTCCAAGGTTTTCGGGGTTACTGGTTTTGCAGCAAAGCTCGAGCTAGTAAGATAGAGAGCGAGAGAAGCGGTCCATTGTTTGAAGCCCATGTTCGGCAAATTAAATTGTTTTGCTCATCCTTTGCAAGGGAGAGTCGCCCCCTAACGCAATCCTAATGCTCCTCATTTTTCTCGGGATGACTTCCTGAGCCGTAAGTGTTGCGGAAGTTTTCTAGCCCCCCTATCTCATGATACTTTTACTCCATGGTGAGGGGATGGAAAGAGTGCGTCATTCTCTCGATCCTCTTTCTGGTTCCTATCGTCTTCTATTCTCAAACTCTTACCTTTGACTTCGTTAGTTTCGATGACGGGTTACACATTTACCAAAACCCAAAGTTGAATCCGCCCAGCTGGAGTGGAGTAAAGGAATTTTGGACCCGGCCTTATCAAGGTTTGTATGTCCCAATAACTTACACCGTATGGTCGTTAGAGGCGGCCTTCGCAAAACGTAAACCCATCGGCCACCAGGGAAGGTCCTCCCTCTCTCCCATTCTTTTTCATTTCGGAAACCTCTTTCTTCACGGGGCAAATGGAGCGATTTTTTATGTCCTGCTAAGAACGCTCTCATTCTCTATCGGGGGCTCGGCTGTAGCGGTTCTCTTCTTTCTCTTTCATCCTCTTCAAGTGGAGGCGGTTGCCTGGATTTCATCGTTGAAAGATCTTCTTGCGGGGTTCTTCGCTCTTCTTTCGCTTTTGCAATATCTACTGTTTCGAAAAGAGAAAACGAAAAAGTGGCATTATTTCTTGAGTGCTCTTTGTTTTGTTTGTGCGCTGCTCTCCAAGCCCTCGGCACTCATCGTTCCACTGATTGCAGGCGTTCTTGATCGGGCTTGTCTTGGTCGAAATTGGAAAGAAAGTTGGCGTTATTGGGTACCTGGTTTTTTTATCGGTGCACCCCTTGTCTTTCTCACGAAGTGGTTGCAGCCCGACCAATCCCTGGATTTCATCCCCAGTTTCTTTCAGCGCCTCGTCGTTGCACTGGATACCCTTTGCTTCTATCTAGGAAAGTTGTTTTTCCCGTTCCTATTGACTCTGAATTACGGGCGGACACCCGAACATGTTTTGAGTGAACCGACGACTGTCCTTCTCCTCGCTGTGCCGCTTGTGATTGGCTATTTCGTCTGGAAGCACCCAAATTGGAAAATTGCCTGGACGGCGCTCGCCCTATTCGTCATTGGGCCCCTCCCGGTGTTAGGTTTTATTCCCTTTTACTATCAAAAATATTCCACGGTGGCAGACCGTTATCTTTATCTTGCGATGCTCGGGCCCGCGCTCTTTCTGGCTCATTGGCTTTCCCAACGTCCACGTCGCTGGAGATTTGCTTTCGCTTCGGTTCTGCTTGCTCTATTGACGGCTCGTTCGCTCCAACAGCTCCATGTTTGGAAGAACAATCGAACGATGATCCATCAGGTGGGGTTGGTGAATTCGAATGATCCCGATGTCCATTATTCGCTAGCGGTCGTTTTTTCCGAGGAGAGCCAGCTTCCAGGGCAGACCTCCTTCTATTCGGAAATGCTTCGTCTTCCGGTGGAGGAGCGCGACGAAGCAACACGACTCAGTCGACAGCGGGAGGCGATTTTTCATTACGAAGAGGCCATTCGATTGAATCCGCTGCATGCGTTTGCTCATAATAACCTAGGTTTGGTGTTGCATCGCATGGGCAATTTCGTGCAAGCGGAAGGCCATTTCAAGAAAGCCGTCGAAATTGAGCCCCAGATGGGACAGGCATTTAACAATCTGGGAGCCACCTTGGCACGTGAGGGGAAATTACAGGAGGCAATTTCCGCCTTCGAAAAGGCGCAGGCTCTTTCGCCAGGTGACGGAAATGTGCAGAAGAATTTGCGGCAGACAGAAGGACTCTTACTTAAGAAAGGAAAGGGATGAGAGTAGATCGCAAAAAAACACTTGAGTTTATTTTTTTCCCCATAGCATTGGGTATCACTCTTGCTAAGTTCCTCCCCGTAGCCGGCTGGTTAGGGCATGACTATTATTATTCTTTTATCCGCCTTTTCATCGGAGCCGTTCATTTCTGGCAAAACTTTCCCGCTCTTCCCCATTATACGCCCTCACTCTGCGGGGGGATTCCGTTTTTTGCCGATCCTCAATCGGTCTATTTTTCTCTTCCTCAGCTCTTTGCGTTTTTTGTCGACCCTCTCACCGCAACCTGGATCAGTATCGCGATTTTCCATTGTCTTGGTTATTGGGGCTCGTTGAAATTGTTTCGAAGTGTTTGCGGATATGGCTCGAAGGTAGCCCATCTTGGTGCTCTGGCTTTTCTCTTGAATGGATTTTCATTTGCGCATCTTTATGTAGGCCATCTCACCCACCATAGTTACTTAATCTTCCCGTGCCTGCTCTATCTGCTGTTTAAGTCTCACGGCACGGGCAGGGCCTTGTGGCAATCGGTAGCGCTGTTTTCATTTTTACTGACCTATATGTTTCATGCAGGCACGTTCCACATGCTCATCGTCTTTTCAGCAGTCATCTTATTGGCTCTCCCTCTTCTTTTTTATAGAAAGTCCGAAAGCAAAGAGTTGAAAACCGCCTTTTGGTTTCTCGGGCTCTCTTGCCTGGTCTTAGCCGCGACCTGCTCGGGGAAGCTGGCTGCCTCGATCTTATACTCCAAAAATTTCGTGCACGCTCCGGTGGATACATCCGGACAGTCCACTTTTTCGCTGGTCTTCAAATATTTTTGGTTCGATCCAAGAAACACGCCGCTTTTCATCACGTTTGGAAAATTTGCCTTCGGTCCGTGGGAATATGTGGGATACGTTTCCCGCTTTTTGATTCCGCTCCTGGTACTCTTCCCCTTTTTGGCACTTCAGCCTTTGAATCGAAAAAAGGTCCTGGTCGCCTGTTGCTATCTAGTCTTGATCCCGGTTCTCTGCCAAATAGCGGCCGGAAGCCCGTGGAACAATCAAATTCCATTCATTCGTCGTTATCACAACCCGATTAAGCTTTTGGGTGCCTTTGTTCCCTTTCTCGTTTGGATCTATGCCTACATGCTCTATCGCGCCTCTCTGAGGATTTCTTTCTCCTCGGAAAGAACACGGTTTGGTTTTTTTGCGATGCTAGCCGTGATTCTTATGATTGAGCATTTTGGATACGCAAGATACTTTCAGGAAAATAAAACTGCCCTGGCTTACGTCCATTCCCCGCAACTTTATAGCGCGTTGAAGGAACAGGGCGGGATCGCCCCAGTCAGGAAAATAGTGCAGGAAAAGGGCAGGGATATAAACGGTCTACAAGATGGGTGCAGCTCTATGAAGTGCTACGAACCCCTCTTTGGTTACCTTGGCGAGAGTATGAAGGCTGATCTCGTTGTTGGTCCCACCTCCACCATTCGAGATGGGAGGTTCAATATGAATCACCCCGGCTGTCTACTCTACCCAGATTATTTTCACTGCAAGGCTTGGGATCGAATTCCCGCGTCGGACAAAGAAAATTTTGAGACGTTTATTCGAGGAGGGGTACCGAGTTGGGGAGTGCCACCGTGGCAATCGGCACTTCTCTATCTGAATCTTTTTTCCGTTCTATCCCTCGCACTACCGTTTTTACGCTTACGCTGGTCATTCCGTCCCTGGAAGTTACCGGTGCAAGAGGAGGCGGGTGCGTGATGATTCAGGCTTTCCTATTCAGCCTGGCCTCTTTTTTTATACCGCCATTGATTTTGGTAAGAACGTTGCGCGGAAAGTTACCTTGGCTTCTCATCCTTCACGTGGCTCTTCTAGGTGTCCTTTTTTCCATCGGGTACAATTTATTTGGGTTTGGGTGGAGGCTCTATGCGACAGCACAGCTATTGAGTTTTTCAATTCTTTATTTCAGCTCCCGCTACCTCCCTCCCGCCACTCGGCCCATTGCCTTCAAAAGGTCTCTTCTTTTTTTTCTTGTCGCTTTTTTATTGAGTGGCGATCTGGCGCTAATTTTTTCCAAGAATGGCTGGGGTCAAGCGGGTGAATCGGTTTACATGCGTCCGCCGTTCCAGAGCGATAGCATGCGAAACGTCGTAGTAATCGAAGCCTTGCGTCGCCATGGCGGTGCACCCTGGTTGCCCGCATCTGCGTTTGCTTACCAACTTTTTTGGCACCACCTTGCGGGCGGGGTCTTGTTCCCTTTCCACGCGCCAACGCTGTTTCCGGCAGTGAGCGGAATTACACTGGCGACCTCGGTTCTCTTCTTTTTTCTGATGCTCTCTTCCCTCTTTTCTTCACGGCCAAGTCTTTTGCGTCGGCGTTGGCCGCTCCTTGTAATTTCGGTTTTACTGTTCGTTCATGCTGATCTTTTCCAAATGCTTTTCACTTGGTTTACGACGAAGGGGCTGGGAATCGAGCTCGATTGGAGCGCTCAGCATG
>JAHFAF010000277.1:0-5000 GCA_023250715.1 Pseudobdellovibrionaceae bacterium
ATGCTCTAAACCGTTTGTTCGCGCGGCAGAGTGTTTGATTGTGCCAGAGACGGTGACAGACTAAAAAAACTATCGACTGCATCACAAACCTCGTGAAGGTCCTCTAATGACAATCCCTCACGTACGGGCAACGACAAAATTTCGCCTGCAAGTCTTTCGCACACTGGAAAATCTCCCGCCTTGTACCCCAAATAGTTTGCCGCAGGCTGAAGATGAATGGGCACTGGATAGTGGATCTTGGTCTCAATACCTTTAGATTCCAAAAAGGCCTTCAGCCTATCCCTTTTTTCCGTCCTGATTTGAAAAACATGGAAAACCGGCTGCACTTCCGAAGTGCCTTTCGACGGCAACTTCACCCATTTAGCAAGGCGATCGAAATAGACCTCTGCATTCAGCCGCCTTACAGAGGCGACGGAATCGACCTCTAGCAAGGATTCAAGTGCCACAATCGCCTGAACACTATCCAAGCGGCTATTGTAAGAAAAAAAATCCGAAACATCCCGGCTCACCAGTCCATGATTACGCTGCTCCCGCAAGCCTTTTGCAATCTCCGCCGAATTCGTAGTAATGACTCCGCCGTCTCCCCAGACATGTAAGTTCTTTAGTGGATGTAAGCTAAAGCACCCGATATCTCCCAAGGCACCCGCTTTTTTCCTGTAGAATCTTGCCCCGACCGCCTGAGCCGCGTCTTCGAGTAGAGCAATTCCTCGCGCCCGGCAAATTTTACTCAGCTCTTCCATTTCACAAGGAAAGCCTGTCAGGTGAACCCCGATCACCGCCTTGGTGCGCGAGGTAATTCTCTTCTCCACCTCGGCGGGATCCAGATTGAAATCGAGCCTCACATCGGCAAAAACTGGCCTTGCTCCGGTTAGAGCGATGGCGGCGGCAGTAGCTAGATAGGAGTTCGGAGCTGTGATGACCTCATCGCCGGGTCCGACCCCAAGCACGCGAAGAGAGAGAAGAATAGCGTCTAGCCCAGAATTCACCCCAACCGCGTGCCCCACTCCGCAATAATTGGCGAAGGCATGTTCGAACTCCTCCACTTTACTGCCTAGAATAAAATCGCCGCGCTCGAAAAGCTTTCGAATCTCGCCCAAGATAGTGTCTACTTTGCTTCGCTTAGCATCGGTAGCAAGCGATATGAATGGAATTTTATAGGCCATAGAATTCAGAAATCTTCTGAATGGTGAACTCAACCTGCTCGGTTTTCAAATATTGATGGCAGGGCAGAGTAATCGAAAACTCACTCTGGTTCTCCGCAAGCGGAAAACTTCCCTTAGAATAACCCCAACCCAGGGCCGCCGGCTGTAAATGCAATGGGGTCGGGTAGTGGACCTTTGCCTCAATTCCATGCCGATTCAAAAACCCCAAGAGCAATTCTCTTTTTTGGACATAAACTTGATAGAGGTGAAAAACATGTTTTTTCTGAACATCTCGTTTGGGAACTCTCAAACACGAAAAAAACTTCCTGTCTCCCAACGCTCTATCGAACTTTTCGGCATGAGCTATTCGTTGATCGATGGTGGCATCCAAAGAGTCCATCACCACGTTCCCTACGATCGCCTGGAGATTATCGAATCTGCTGTTATAGCCGTAGGAATCAACCGTATCTCTCCCCGCTAAGCCGTGATTGCGAAGGAGTCGAAGTTTTACCGCCAAAGTATCCGAGTTCGTTACAATCACCCCGCCGTCACCCCAAACGTGCAGCGGTTTTAGTGGGTGGGTGCTGAAAGCTCCCGCATCCCCCATAGAACCCACGGGCCTGCCATTGAGTTTTGCCCCTAACGCTTGGCAAGCGTCCTCCACAACGACAAGCTGGTATTTTTTCGCAAGCGCCAAAAGAGGTTCCATGTCGCAAGGGTTTCCCGCCCAGTGCACAGGCACTATCGCACGAGTTTTTTCCGTTATCGCGCCTTCGACTTTACCAACATCCAGGGTCATCTCTTCGGTGACATCGACGTATACCGGTCGAGCCCCCGCTTGGACAATCGCCCCTGTCGTTGCAATAAAGCTATTGGGAGCGGAAATGACTTCATCCCCTGGTTTCACTCCCAGAGCCCTGAGGGATAAGAAAATCGCATCGGTTCCGCTGCCCACTCCGATGGCATGCTTGGTTCCACAATATTTCGCATACCGCCCTTCAAAGACGGTTAAGTCTTCTCCAAGGGTAAAATCACAACGTTTTAGAAATTCACGGATTTTATCAAAAACCGGCTCGGGGTTCGCAAATTGTTCGGTCAGAAAGGAAAAGGGAACTCGCATTTAACTCTCTCCGCCTCGAACTTTTGCGGGATAGCGAAGTTGGTAGCGGAACAATAGCACAAAAACTCCGAGCCAAATGGCCCAGAGCAGAAGGTGCCCCCCATCCCATTGAAGCTTTGTGTAGCCAAACCTCAAATCATAGACAAGCTCCCCCACAGGGGGAAGAAACTCATAAATACGTTGAGCATTCGCAAGCGAGGGAAGATCCAGTCGAAAGATAGCCCCCATTACCTGAAGCAGAAACAGGACCGTCGCCCCAAGAAAAAATGCTGGCACCTGTCCCAACGCCATTGCTGCCGTGGCAAACCCGAACGTGCATGCCAAAAAAGCCAAGCTCTCTAACCCTACACCGAGGAGGAACCCACTCCACGGAAATTTAGCGCTAAAGATAACCCCCCAGCCGAAATTGATTCCATAGCATGTAAGTAAAATCCCATGCTGCATGAGAAGAAGAGCCAACACGCTCAGCGCATAAGAAACAGGAAAAAGCCATTTCGAGATCGGAAGCGAAAACGTGAGAGGGCTTCTCAATCCTTGATGCGCATAAGGAATAATCCAAATCCCGTAGGCCGCAGAGAGAAACCCGCCGGTAAAAATTTGAAAGAGCAAAGCTACGAACAAGGAATCCTTGTCATCGAACTTAGAAATGATTCCTTGATAATTTATCGTTACCGAGTGAAGCGCTTTTACTCCAACATACTGAATGAGAAAGGAGAAAATCAGAAGAAATAAAAGTAGCCGCGTTCTTAAGACATGTCTAAAATTCTGAACGACCAACGACCACATTATCCTTGCCCCCCCGCCTTCGCAGCAAACGCAGCCTCAACCGATGGGTACTCCCCCTTTAACTTCTCAATACTCGCTCCATATACCAACTTTCCTTGCGACAAAATTGCCACCGAGGTGCAGGTCTTTTCCACTTCCGCCAAAATATGGGAACTATAGAGGATGGCCCCTCCTTTTTTTCGATAAGCGTCCAACCGATCTCTTAGCTTCATGATGACCAAAGGATCCAGCCCATTCAAAGGCTCATCCAAGATGAGAAGAGGAGGCTCACATAGAAAGGCTTGAGCCAAAATCAGCCGGCGCTTCATTCCTTTCGAATAGTCCCGAATTTTTTTCTTTGGATTGAGATCGAACCAGCTTAAGAGTTCGTTTGCTGCGGCTATTCTCTCTATTCTTTTCTTCTTGCGAATCGCCCCCACAAAACCCAGATACTCTTCCGCTGTTAGATACTCAGGCGGCACCGCATCTTCCGGCGCAAATCCCAACTTCATCAGCGCCTTCGGATCGCCGGCCTTTCGTCCCCAGACCGTAACCTGACCACTAGTCGGCTTTAACATTCCGAGCAGGGCCTTCACGGTGCTCGTCTTCCCGGCACCGTTCGCCCCCAGAAGACCAAGGCACTCACCTTCTTTTAGAGAGAGTTGGATGCCCTCCACGGCGGTCCGACTCCCATATTGAACCTTGAGATCGTTGACTTCGAAGACCATCACGGGAGTATATCAATTCCATGCAACCCGTCATCCTTGGGATTGATATAGGTGGAACGCGCATCAAGGCGGTGGCTGTCTCTAAAGAGCGGGACGTCGTGGAGAAGTATGAGGGTCCTTCCGACGCACAAGATGGTCCTTCCGCCGTTCGGCTCGCTGTAGCTCTTTCTGTTGAATACTTTCGAGGAAAATCTCTCGAGATCAAGGCCATCGGTGTTGGATGTGCCGGTTCAGTAAATCCCCTCAATGGCGTAGTCCGAAACTCCCCCAACTTTTCCCATTGGAGGGACGTCCCACTGAAGGAATGGATCCAAGAGGATTCCAGCGTACCCACACAGGTGGAAAATGACGCCAACTGTGCCGCCTATTGCGAGTGGAAACTGGGCGGTGGCAAAAACGTACATAACCTCGTCCTACTTACACTCGGCACTGGCATTGGCGGTGGATTAATATTGAACGGCGAGCTCTTTCGAGGAAGTACGGGAACAGGGGGCGAACTGGGCCATTTTTCCATTTACGCCGACGGAAAACCTTGCCCATGCGGCAACCTTGGTTGCTTCGAGCGCTATTGCTCTGCCTCCGCCCTACGAGAAGCCGTGAATGGAAAATACTCAGCCCGCGAAATCTTTATGCAAGCAGCCTCACCAGAGTTCCGCCCCCTCATCGATCGGTTCTTACACGATTTCTCAATAGGACTAACGAGCATCGCTAATATTTTCGATCCGGATCTCATTCTGGTAGGCGGTGGCGTCGCTAAAGGGGTGGCCCCCTACTTCCCAAAACTTATCCAAGTCCTCAAAACACGGGCCTTTCCCGCCGTCGCCGCAAACGTTCGTCTCGAGGTTACTCAATTTGGAAATTTAAGTGGCGCAATCGGCGCCGCGCTTCTTGCCGCCAGAGTCAATGAATAAGCGTTCCGCACCGAACCCAGCGAACTTTATCTAGTCCCCAGCCAGGCTCCTGATCCAAAGAAAGCCAAATCATCTGCGCCCGACCTTTAATATTCTCACGCGGAACAAACCCCCAAGAACGGCTGTCATAGGAGTCGTCTCTATTGTCCCCCATCACAAAAAACTTATCCGGCGGCACCACTTCCGTACGGTTTACCGCTGCAAAATCATAGGAAGGGCTGTTCGAGTACTTTACGTAATGAACTGCATTCCCCAACTTTTCCTTGAACAGCAGCCCCGTGAACTGCTTATTGCCCGTCACCAGTTCAATTTCTTTATCATCGGCAATTGGTTC
>JAHFAF010000278.1 GCA_023250715.1 Pseudobdellovibrionaceae bacterium
AATGAAGGACTTCTTCGGGCTTACCGCAACCGCCAAGAAGAAGTGTGAGACCAACGAATATTCCAAAGTACCTGTTCTTCATACGAAGAACGTTGTGCAATGCGAATGCCACTAAAGGCGAAGGGAGAAGTTGGAAACTTGGTCAGTTGCTAGACCAACCGGGCAGCGGGGCGGTCAAAGCTTCATTAACTTTTTGCAGTAGCATCTCTATCGGCGGCTCGACCTCTTTGTAGAAGACTCTATTATCCGATCCAACAATCACAACGGCAGGAATGTGATAGGGCGGCTCAAAAAATTTCTTTCCAGGATCTTTGGGTGAGGCCAGAACTGGAAAGGGGATTTGATGTTTGAGCGTCCATTCCTTTAGAAACTCACTGTCGGGAGGAGCGGAGGATGTATTCCCGCTCGCGGAGAGACTTAAGAATAGGACGGGCTTTTCTGCGAATTCTTTTAGATGGGGAACGAGTTCCTCCATCTCCACATTACAATCCGGGCACCAGCCGGTGTTGTAGAGGAGGACTCGAACTCTTAGAGCGAAAAAATTCAGGCAAAGGTCTTGGCTCTCGGCGTCTTTCCAACACATATCAGGAACTTCATCTCCGATTTCCAGTACGTCCGCACAGAGTGAGAGACTAAATCCGACAAGAAGGAGCCCGATGAGCCGTTTCATACTCGTTCCCTTTTTTTTACATTATAAATTAATTTTCGATGGAAAGAACGGCACCTGGCGAAAGGGCGAGATGGCAACTTCGCTCGTCTCCGCAAAGCGATTGCAGAGAATACTTTCGCGTTACTCCATGAGTGTAGTCGGTCGAAAGTTGGATGCGGCCTACGATCTTATCATTATCCGCTCGTTCCGCTTCATAAAGATGGGTCACCTTGCCACCGCCAGAGCCCATCACCTTGCCGGATTTGGAAACGATCTTTCCTAATCGCAAGAGAACTGCATTTTGTTGCGGGATTTTGTTAAAGGCACAGGGATGGGAGGGTGTCGCTGCCCATACGGCAAATAGGCTATTTACCGGCTCAGGCTCGAGAACCTTGGCAAAGCAAAGGTCGCCCGGAGAGGAATCGACGACGGAGTCTCCTACGGAGTACGAGCTCTTCTCTGTGAGGTTGGCCCAAAGCCCACTCTTTCGTTCGCTTCCCACGTCTAACAAGAGCGAGGGAAGGCCAGAGTCGTAAAAGCCAAGTGCTGGAAACTGAATAGAAAAAACAAGAATCCAGGATAGAGTATTTAGCGCCTTCAGCCACATAAGGGAGCGGTTTATAGCATAATCAGGGTTTAATGGCCAGCGACTAGGATAGCGCTACCCCTAACCACCGTCCAATGAGAAAAGTCGCGGTACCTGCCGCACCGCCAATAAGGAACATGCGGGCCCCTCCCCAGAAGGCACTACGTCCCGTAAAAAGGCTCGTTGCAGCCCCTAAGCCGAAAAGGGCAACTCCAGCCACGGTGAGCGAGATTTTTAGAGGTTCGGCCGCCAATCTTAATAGGAATGGCAGAAGGGGGAGAATCGCCCCGGTGCTGAAGGAAAGAAACGAAAAGCCTGCTGCTCCCCAGGGGGAGCCGAGGTCTTCGGGGTTTAAGCCCAGTTCTTCTCGCGTAAGTGTATCGAGCGCGAGCGAGGGATCGCTGATGATCCTTTCCGCTAGCCTTTTTGCGTCTTCCGCCTTCAATCCCTTGGCTTCGTAAATCAGAGCTAGCTCCATCGCTTCTTCTGCCGGGTACTCATCGAGCTCTTCTTTTTCGAGTGCGATCTGATATTCGAGAAGCTCGCGTTGCGATCGAACGGAAATGTATTCTCCCGCTGCCATGGAAAAGGCGCCTGCAAGCATTCCGGCGACACCCGATAAAACGACGACAGAATGGTCCGATGTCGCCCCCGTGATTCCCAAAATCAAGCTTACGTTCGAAACAAGCCCATCGTTCGCGCCAAAGATAGCCGCTCGTAAATTTCCTCCTGCCATTGCTGTGCGGTGAAGGTTCTCAGGGGGCGTTGTCGCGGTCGGCATCTCATGCGTGGAGTGTCGAGAGGGCGAGTAAACGGAAAGGCCGCGTACCTTCATGGCGGCAAGTACGGGTTTGATTCGCTCAGGTCCCATCGTATTAATGAGAGAGGCGACCAGACGAGTACGGACATCGGGATGAAAACTCTCTGGGACGATACTTCCTTTTCTGCCGGCCACGGATTTCCATAGATCTGCTTGCTTCTCTGCGGCCTCGGCGAGGGAACTAAAAAGGCGTTGGCGGGCGGGCTCCTCTTCTATCGCAGCCAAGGTTCGATAGAGATAAGCCGAGCGTTTTTCTTCGGTCCAGCTTTCCAACTCTTTCGGCATTTCTGTAACCTAACTCTTTGATTGAAATTCGAAAACAGGTTCTTTGGTCAAAGTACGCTTTGTTGCATATAAAACGAGGATATGTCACCTTACGCCCATGAAATTTCCTCTCATTTCCCTAGTTGCGTTCGCGGCGATTTCGCCGCTTTGGAATAATATGCGAGTCTCGGCTCCTGAGAGTGCTTATTACGATCCGACTACGCGCCAGATATTCGTTTCCAATGTGGTGGGTGCTGCGGACAAAAAGGACGGTGTGGGTTGGATTTCTCTTCTGGATACCTCGGGAGGAATGGTTAAAGAAAAATGGGTAAGCGGTCTTAATGCCCCGAAGGGCCTTCGCTCTTACGAGGGAAAACTTTGGGTGTCCGATATCGACGAGGTATTGGCTTTTGATATCGCAACCGCCAAAGAGGCGGCCCGAGTGAAAGTACCGGGAGCGGTTTTCTTGAATGATGTGGCTATCTCCTCGAATGGCGATGTGTACGTTTCCGATACGATTGGAGGCAAGATCTTCGTTATCAAGAGAGGTACTGCTGAAATTTTTGCCGAGGGCGAGCAGTTGGAGAGTCCAAATGGCCTTCTGGTGGAAGGAAATTTTCTAATCATCGCGGGCTGGGGAAAAGGCGTTAAGCCCGACTTCTCATCGAAAGTTGTCGGTCGGCTTTTGAAAATGGATCTGAAGACGAAAAAAATTACTCCGATCACCAAAAAGCCATTGGGAAATTTGGATGGCCTTGAAAAGGATTCCAGCGGCGATTATCTCGTGTCTGATTGGAAAAGCGGAAAAGTCTATCGAGTATCGTCGCGTGGTAAGGCGACCCTCTGGCTTCAAGGTTTCAAAGGTGCCGCGGATTTGGGCTATATCCCTGAGCAGAATCTCATGATTCTCCCGCGAATGGGGGACAACGAAATTAGTGCTTACCGCGTGCCGAGTGGAGCGCTCTAGGCTACAATAGCCCACGATTGATTTCACTCATCCTATTCCTCCTTATTCACTCCTCCCATGCAGCGGAAGAGCCAGCGCCTGCGCGTCAGGTGGTCATTCTATGTTTCGATAGCGACACGCTGACTCGGCGGGATTGCCGGAGTATTCAAGACGCCCTGTCCAAGAACCCGAAATGTGAAATTGCGGTGAAGAATATCCATCTGATTTCTTACCCTGATCTTTTGAAAAACGATCCGGGCTCGACCCCAAGTAAGAGAATAAAAAAGGCATTGAAGGATAAAGGCTTGAGTGAATGGGCCGATCTTCCGGTCTTTATCGTCGGACATGGGGCCGTTAAAAGAGGCCAGCATGATATTACTTTGACGAAAGGCGATTATGAAAAGAACGTTCCCTCGGAAACCACTTCAACGAGCGAACTTGTTGCCGCTGCGCGCGAAGTGTTGACGGACCCTTCGATTTATCTCACTCAGTGCCAGGGAGGCGCTGTTTGTGATGAGGCGAAAGGCTGTATCGGGGCCTCTTGCGGAAGGATGGAGCTGAGCTGGAATCACCTCACGGAGAAACTGGATCCGGTCACTCAACAAACGTTGAATATGCTCTGCATGAAAGATCTTTTTCAAGACCCTGAAACGAAAAAATTAATCCGCCTTAATGGCCAAGAAATGGGAAAGAGGGTTTGCTCGAGTTTTCGCAAGTTTCGATCCATGCACGCTTTTAAGACTCAGAAAGAGGCGGATGAATCAAATGCTATAAAGGCCGCTAAGGCGGAAGGTTTTCCCACCGATTTTAAATTTCTTAAAGATGGCACCGTTATCTTGCAGGTGTACGAGAAGGAGCCTAATGCGGAGAGCTGCTTCTTTCGCGTGTACGAATATTCATTTCGTGGACAATCCATTGCACAATTCGTGAAAACTACTCCGAAGCTCGATGATCTCTCTTTTAGCTGGCACCCGCGGAAGGTTAAACCGAAAGTCGCCGGAGAAGATCCGCAAGGGGAGCCCACTGCTACAAAACATGAATAGCTTTTATCGCTAGGATTTGGAAACGACAAGAAGGGTAATGCGTCCGCTCGAAACCGTTTTCCCATCGTTATTTTGAATCGTGACGTCCCACGCTTGAGTCGTTCTCCCCACGTGGAGTGCATGAGCGGTTGTTTTAAGAATATCTCCCGGCCTTGCGATCGCGAGGTGGCTGGCGCTTACTTGAATCCCTAAAGTATTTACCGCGGATTCGCCCAATGTGCATCGGGCGGCGACACTTCCCACCGTTTCGATAAGTGCGAGCGATACTCCTCCATGCATGATCCCCCCGGGTCGCAAATGTTTTTGCTCCACTTTCATCGTGGCTGTCATGAAATCCGGCCCGATTTCTGTGAATGTCACTCCAAGAAAATCAGAGAAGGTGTTCTTCGATTCACTTTGTAGAAGATCGATTGTAAGGGATTCAGGAAAAAGTCTTTCGGAAGTTTTCTTCATTTGGTAATTCTCCCTAGATCGTCTCTATACTCTAAATGCTTTATTTCAGCGCCAAATTTGACAGAACCTTCCCTGCAACCTATCTTTACGACGCTAATTTTGCCGCGGGGTGGAGCAGCCTGGTAGCTCGTCGGGCTCATAACCCGAAGGTCGTTGGTTCAAATCCAGCCCCCGCTACCAATCTTTAGTAATAATAACAATTAGGTAGTAGGGATTATGTGAGTGGTCTGTCTGGTACTAAAACCAGGCGTGCTGGTACTAAAGTACCAAATACTTCTTACGTGCCTTCGCTAGGGGTCCGATAAAAGTCGCTTGATGATGGGAATTAACACGATGCGATACGTTGCTTTTTTTCGTAAAGGAGGTGATTTTGCTTCTAGCGTCGCACGGTCACCCAGAGAACCATCGAGCGAGATTACAGCCGTCTCCTGGGGAATGTTTATGGAAGAAAACTGGCACGAGCCATAGATTGAGTTGTTAACAGGGAGCCGAGCATGAGCAAGAAAGTTGCAGCGGTAATTACGGATGTGCTGGGCGATCGCGTGGTGGTTCTTGGGGAGGCATTAGGACACACGATTGCGCGACACTTCCCGCTTTTTCCACAAGAGATAGTTTTAGAACTTATTGAACGCGTTTTAAGAGATCCATCCGATATTTTTGAGGAGCAGAAAAAGCACCTCTTCCATCTCTTTTATCGATTTGATTCTCGCCATTACATCGTGGTGATCGTGAAACGAGCTCCGGACGGGACCTTCTTTGTAACTGCGTATCCGACAGGTTCGACCCATCGCGGGAAACATAAAAATTTAAAGAGGGTTCGCTATGAAAAAAGCTAGGGTCACGTTCATTCCGATTGATGGTACAGGCGTGCTGCATCTAGATTTTCACCCCGGTCCTTTTGGAGACGCCACGGAAGCCAGAAAAGGGGATGGTGTTGGTTTTTTCTCCCAAAATGGGGAGCTCCAAGGAGTTACTTTCGATGACGTGGATGCGGAACAAGATCACCAGGTGCTTGAGTTTGATCGCTATCGTGTTGAGGTCACGGTAAATAGGGGAAAAATATCTAAATCGGTCGTCCCCTTGGAATCATCCGGTAAGGCTCCCCGCTCATCGAAGAAGAGAACGGAAGACGCTGCATGAGGGTTGCGATCTTAGACTTCTTGTACGGAACTTTACGACGAAGTGGAGTGCGATCGGTTAGTTGGAGACGCTCTCACTTAGATTTCGAGATCGAATCGGCCGTCCAGTTTGTCTGACTTTGCCAACTCTTCCACCTCGATCGGCGTCAGATAATCCAATCGCG
>JAHFAF010000027.1 GCA_023250715.1 Pseudobdellovibrionaceae bacterium
GCGGTGCGATCGGATTTTCGGAGAATTTCAAGCCCTCAAAGAGACGATGCGTCTCCGGCAAGAAGAATGTGGAGGAGAGCTTTGGGTAGGGGCTTCCGACAATCTCTGCCAGTACGTTTTGCCGCAGCTTCTCGCCACGTTCTTGAAAAGCAATCCCACGGTGCGGCTTTCTCTTTTTAGTGGTGTTTCGGACACCCTCCGCACGAAGATACTGGACTGCTCGATTGAGATGGCCCTTTTTTATACTCTAGTAAAAGATAGAGAGCTGAACGCCCGGAAAATAGCTGAAATCGATTTTTGCGTCGTTGCGGCCCCATCGCTCGTCGGCAAAAAACTCACGATCGATAACCTCAGGGGATTGCGTTACATCGGTTCTCTTACCAAGGATTATGTAAAACCCTATCCGGCTTTGCAGCTGTTGCGACGGTTAAAAGTCGAGCCGGCATCTTTAGTCGAGGTGAACCTTCAAGAAGCCCAAAAGCAAATGGCGCTGCACGGGATCGGGTACACCGTGGTTCCTGCGCATATGGTGAAAGCGGAGCTAGAGAAAGGCCTACTAGTTCGGCTCCCCACGCGGATGAAAGCCCCGCTTTATCTTATATTGAGAAGAAATCGAACGCTCTCCCGGGCAGCCGAGAGATGGATTCAGTCGATCGAGACCCACTTCAATCTATCGGGCAGCGGCTCCAAGACTCGTTCTTAAACGTCTTATTCCGGCGAGATAAGATATTATTCGCGGCGCAGTGGCCTCGGAAGAGGGCCTCCTCGAAGGCCGGAGTGCCGATGTTGTTGTTCGCGAAGAAGATTCGTCCGTAGGGTTTTCGTAAGAGCTCCGCATCGTGACTGAAATGGCCGGGGGCTGCGACGTGAATGGAATAGGGCCAGCGGTTCGTTTCCACGGATCGAATCTCTATCTTTGTTCCCCAGTGATCGTGGAGCAAAGGTCCAAACCACTTCACCATCTTGGTCACGGCATCCTCGGCTAGGGCACGCGCGCGACTTTCCGTAAATCCACGACCGACCTCGTCTAGAGAGAGGGGATGGTAGATGCTCAAAACCCCCTCGTCATCGTCGGGATCCTTTTTGAAGTCTCGCATCCCCTCGTAACCACGAATTTTTGGGTCCATCCAGCGCCCCAGAATGAGATCCGAAAAATCACTCAGCGTACCGTCTGGCATCTTAGTCCAAGTGTCGTACGTTGCACGGTAAGGGTGCCCCTTCACGTGCACGTTGTGCACGCTATAGTGAGCATACTGTAAGCGATTCAATATCTCGGTGCGCTTCTGTTCTTTTTCCTTAAACCCAAGAATGATTTTCGGAGCGAGTCTTAAGGCGCCAGCGAAAACTCCATATTTTGCTGTGGCTTCGTGAATAACATTGTCTTGAACGTAGCGGACCTTTACGGATTGCTTGCGGCTCTCCATCCTGGTGACCGTGGCTCTCGTCGTGAGTTTTGCGAGTTTGTTGCGTTTCAAGAGCATCTCCACCATATGCTCGGCGGCTCCTCCGGTACCGGTTTCTGTCGTATAACGGATCTCTAACTCAGAGATGTAAAAGTTCGCGAAGGCGACCGCGGATACTTTGTCCGGAGTCGTGCCCAGGGCCGATCGGGTGTATTGGTTCATGAGTCCAATGACGTCCCCCATGGGATCGTTCCGGTCTATCTTGGGATCTTTTTGAAAGCGCTCCCAAATCGCTTTTGATTCTTCATCCTCCCGCTTCGCGGTTTGAAGCGGCATTTGGCGAATCCAGCTCGTGCCATCAAGAGAATCCAAATCTAAATTGTCTTGCATCTCGAAAGGCTGGTTGGGGATAAGCCCGTCTTTATCGGCGAATTCCAGCTCGTGTTTGAAGAGAGCAAAACTCGCTGGCAATTCCTTCAGCGTCTCTTCTTCCCAGATTCCCAAATAAAGATGTCCGTCCCATAAATAACTATCGATAGGCTCTGTGATCGGATAGCGCTTTTCATATTCGCTTAGTCCAATGTGCTTTAAGATTTCGAACTCTTCTTCATAGGCCCGTGTCCAATAGGCGGCTCCTCGACCGAAGGCAGAACCTTTCGCGACTCCTCCCGCGGCAAGCCCGCCCAGCTCACTTTCTTTTTCCAGAAGTAAGACTCTTTGGCCGTTATCCGTGAGATAAACCGCCGCCGAAAGGCCCGCGAGTCCGGACCCCACGATGACGGTGTCGTAGGACTCTTTCGACTTTACGATCCCGGGCCGCAAATTTTGTGGAGTGTACGAAGCCTCGTCCGCGCCACGTACAACAATAGGATAATCCGACGCAAAAACACGGAGCCCGATAATCAGCAGCCCCAAACCCATTTTCTTCATAATCCATCAGGTAGAAACAAATGACGCAGCGGTCAATTCCTGTTTCCTGGGGAGAGAAGTTCCCTTAACAAGGGGAATCAATTCAAATCCCGAAAAGGCGAGACTGTGGTGCTTTCTCAAGGGGTTACCCGCTAACTGTAAAAGCGGAAAACGATCGAGTAATTGCCCGAAACACTCCAACATTTGAATGCGCGCGAGTCTTGCGCCCAAGCAAAAATGCGGGCCGTATCCGTAGGCCATATGGGGGTTGTGGGCCCGGTCTACCTGAAACCTATCCGGCTCCGAGAAGATTCTTGGATCTCGATTCACGGCATGGGCGGAGACAAACACGACGTCTCCTTGTTTCAGCGGCTGGCCGCCCAAGACTGTGGCGCTTCTCACCACCCGGAAGAGAAAAGTAACGGCCGGATCGAGGCGGTTGCACTCTTCGATGGCCGTCGGGAGAAGTTGCCGCTTGCTTTGAAGTGATTCCCAAAACGGAAGAAGCTGAAAGAGATTATTGCAAAGTTGATCGGTTGTGGTGATTTGACCGGCGACGAGCATCATGACAGCCTGAGAGACCATTTCCGCATCGCTCAATTTCAAGCGAGCTTGGTGGGGCAGGATGCGACTTAAGAAATCGAGCTGTGGAGAGTCTTTCCTATCTAAAATGAGCTTTGCGAAATAATCGCGAATGGCAACGGCGCTGGCATTCACGGCGATGCCGTCCTCATTGTGGTATTGAGAGGCGCCGCCGAAAAACTGAGTCATGTGGTTCGACCAGCGGTAAAAACTCTCGCGTCCACTCTCAGGAATGCAAAAAAGTTCGGCTAAAACGCGCGAGGGAAGAGGGGCTGCGACATCCGAGACGAAATCAAAGGTTGTGTCGAGGCCATCCAAAAGCTCGCCCACGATGCGCTTCACGTTGGGGCGAAAGTGGTTACTGAGCTCGTCGCTAATTCCCATGTTTGCAACTTGTCGACGATTGGAATGCTTCTCGTCATCGCTCATTACCATCATCTGGCTAATCACTCCGAAGAAGTCCTTGATGAGACTTAAGTCCATATTGGGCATCCGGGAGATGAAAAAACTCGAACGATCGGCCGTGTAGGCAGGGTTTCTCAAAACCTCTTCTGCAAGCGCCATCTCAGTGACGATAAAGAAGTTCCCCTTCTCCCAATAACTAATAGACCCAAGAGATCGCACGAATCGGGCGAACTCTTCCGGAGTGGAGTCCCTTTTCTTTTGCAGAAGGGAAGTGTCGTTCATAAGATCTGAACCCTCCTCAAGTGCCTTGGGCTGTCCTTCGAAAAAGCATTGCGTCCGTGAAGCAGGGCATGATTATCGGCAAGAAGCAGATCTCCTTCTTGCCATGCGTGTTCGTAACAAAAGCGCTTGTCGTAGAGTCTGGCCTTCATGCGGGAAATAAACTCCGTTGGATTCAAGACTCCCATAATTTCTAGTTGCACAGGGTTCAATGCGCTCGTGACTGGCTCGGCGTAGCGCAAAACCACGCCCTTGGCGCGCGGGTGGGGCTGGACCAGGGGAAGGGTCACAGTTCCTCCGTAATGGGCCAATTTCTCAGTTCGGTAGGTCAGGACGAGCCGCCGCCAGAGCACCTGCTCGTTGGCGGCGGCCGCGTCCCAGAGGAGTTGCGTGTGGGTAAACAGGGTCTCTCCCCCTTGTTTTCCGAGAGGGGACTGAAGGCAATTGAAGACGAGAAAACTGGGAATTTTGTGAAAGGCGCCATCAAAGTGAAAGGGAACGGCTTCTCGAGAAAATAGATAATTCCTCGCTTCGGGATCTACTTTCATTTCCATTACGGGGCCGGACTCCCAATGCAAAAGCTCGGCGCGGGGGTAGGACTTCGCGAATTCCAAAAGCTCCGCCGGAGTGAGCTTTTGGAAATTTCTAAAACAGACCAATTTTTCCGCGCGCAGAAGCGATTCCAAAAGAGCCCCGCAGATCTTCAAGGGTTGTCCTGACTCTCTGGCCTCTATTCTCAATCCAAAAGGCTCGAGCGGGATGAGGCGGCTTGCGCGTTTGAGATCGTTCGGGGTGTGAATCATGCTACCTCCGCCGCGTGCAGTTGGTAGAACGGATACTTTCCGTTCGCGTAGGAGAGTTCCGCCCCCAGGCTTTCGGCGACCTTTCTTTTAACGAGAGAAAAACCTTTTCCATCGAAGAGCGTAACATTGTGCCAGGGCGTGGCCCATGCGTCTTTGCTGGGTAGCAGTTGAATAGGAATTTTCTGTGACCCTTCTAGCTGTGGGTGAATGGAAAGGCGAACGGCATCGGGGAATCTCTCCTCGACAAGCCGGCCCCAGGCTTGGCTTCGCTGAATTACTTCGTAAGCGAATTTCTTGGATTCTTCTCGGACTTGGTTGCGACTCCTATTAGGAAAGAGTACGAGTCTGTCCTCGAAGAGAAATCGGTGGATACCATTGAAGAGATGGCGGTACTCCGCAGTGATACGCACTTTTTCGCGGATTAGATCCAGGGTCTCTGCATAATCTCGAACCAAGCGCTCTCGCATTTCGTTGTAGGAAAGGGAAGGGAAGACGTCTTCCAAGTGAAACGTGCGAAGGTGCGCTAAATTTTCCGTAGCGATAATCGAGAGGATGGTTTCTGTATATTCTTTTACAAGCCTGTCTTCGACCAGCACGAGATCGCTAAAGACCCGGCCGTCGGAACAGATTGTAAGCTCCGCTTCGCCGCTGGCCTGGCAGAGCTGATTCAAGCGGCGAAGGGCTAGGACCTCTCCGAAGTCGGGGAGATGGCCCAGGGTTTTTTGTCGATTCGGCGATTTTGCCGGAAATGCTGGTAGTACGAAGTGGAGCATCTATCCCCCTAACCTCGAGATTAGGGGAAGGGGGAGGTATTAATAAAATGATTAGAGTCAATTCTTATGATTGAGAAAATCTATTAACAGCTGTGTCTAAAAGAATCGTATTTTCCGCCGTTTTTTGCCTGAATTGGATATCCTCAAAATAAATGAGACTCATTGCGTGCCTTGCGATTTTCATAGTTGCGTCCACCGGAGTCGCTCGCCCGTGCTGTTGCTTTGACAAGCCGCCCGCAAAAGAGAAAGCCGTGACCGATTCTTGTTGCGATGACAGCGACCAAGAGGAGTCTCCTTCTAACACCAAGGATTGTGGAAAGAGTTGCTGCACTTTGCTAGCCCTCAATGCTTCTTTTCATCTCCCCGTCGAAGAAATGGTGCAGGTTAGGGTATTCACAAACCCCCGACCGCCCCTGCCCGTTCCTCCGAGGCCCGTCAAATACCCCCCTAAACTAGGTTAACGTTAATGTTTTTGATTAATTTTAACCTTACTTAACCAGGAGAAATCCATGATAGCTCGTATTCTGCCTCTATTGGCAGTGTTGTTAATGACCACTTATGCGCCAAGCGTTCGCGCGGCGCAATTGCAAGCGGATCATCAAGCCGTAACCCAATGCGACTGTGACTGCTGCGATCAATGCGATTGCGTCGAAGGTTGTGATTGCTGCCAAGGCGGCGATTGCAGCTGTGAAGACTGCGATTGCTGCGATGACGGCTGCTGCCCCGATGGCGATTCTGTGAAGAAGTAATCACCGTACTTGCGAGGCACGAAGTGCCGAAGCAATCTCATTGGATTTAGCTAAGCTCCACGAGATTGCTTCGCCTTTGGCTCGCAAATACATTAGTAAGCAAATCGAACGGCACCTAGGATCTCGTAAGAGGATCCTAGGTGCAGCTCCGAAGTTTTTCCGCCGTGAGAGAACGAGGGCTCCAAAATCGCCGTGAAGCTGTCGGCAAAGGACCACTCGATGGGAGTGATGATCGTTCCCGATCCATCCTGGAGCGAAGCTAAATAGCGAAGCGAAACGCGAAGGCTGTCCCCTTTTCCCAATTTGTCCGTTCGCAAGGATAAGTAAAGGTAATGCCGCTTCGGAAGCTCAAGGCCTGACGGCTGAAGGAACGCGCCCGTGAGAAGGGCAAGCCGCCACTGCGTTTCATCATAGCCGAAGCCATTGTAAACGTATTCGGCCCTCGTATCGATATCCCCTTCGTAGCGCACTCCCAGGGTGGCAAGGATGTTCGTTTCCGTTTCTCTTGCATCGAAATAAAGTGAAAAGACTTCTGTGGGGTACCAGCTCCCATATTGACCGACAAAGGCAGTTTTATCGTCCATTCGACCGCCGACGAGCGCTAAGTAGTTTCCGGCGTTCTTGAACCGCCGTTCTATCTTGATTAAACCCCTTGGCGCATAGTCCTTCCCTGCTATCCAGTCCCTTTCCATATAGGAAACGGGCTCTGCCAATCCCGTCACGATGAGATCCGGTGAAATGGAATAAATCGTCTTCAAGAGTACTAAGCCACGTTGGCGAAAAAGAAGGCTTCGGCTGCCTTGTTGAAGATGAAAGAGAGGATTACTCGGGCTCAAAAGCTCGGCCGGGCCCCATTGGTAATTTTGGATTCCCGCTGTCAGAGTTAGGGTTTCCGTCGCAAAATAGTTGAGATAAAGATCGTCGAATTGAAATTTCGTTGTTTGAGTCGAAGCTTTCAATCGGGGGCGAGTTAGAAACTTGAGTCTTTCTCCTTGAGTTGCCTCGAACTGCGGCCGAAGATCCAGGTTTCCCGTCCACTCCGGGAATAACTCCCTGTGAACTCCAAAGCCATAGACTTCCCCAGATGTGGAAAGATCCACCGCGTGAAGTGTCATTGAAAAAAAACAGAGAATGGAAAATAGGCTACGCATGAATCAAATTCTCGTGGATGGGACGCCTCACCGTCGAAGCGACGGCACCTACGGCGGCCACCACCGCTATCACGACGAGAAACACGGCACTCGTCGAATAGACTCCGAAATCATAAGCGATTCGAAAGGGGACGGGCTCGGAAAGCATACCGGCCTTGTAGAGAATGGCGGCGGAATTAATCGCCCAGGTGCTCAAGGTTGAAAGCGCCGCTCCCACGATCACGCCAAAGACTGCGAGAAGGCCGGCTTCCGTGAGAAAAAGAAAGCTTACGTCGGATTTTTGATAGCCTAGGCTTCGAAGAGTTCCAATCTCACGCGTTCTTTCATTCACAATTTTCAAAAAAGTATTGAAAACTGAAAGTCCGGAAATCGCGAGCATGATACTCACCACGAAATTTCTAAAAATGCTCAAGAGCTCCATCGTACGGACGTAGATATCCCCTTCCTTATGATCCTGCCAGCGGATTACTCGGAGAGCGAGCCCAATAGCACGGGCCTCCCGTCGCAGGTCCTCCATCAGGCGATCTACTTGGGTGTCGTCCTTCAACTCCACGGTATAGTGGGTCAGCGCCTTCGTATCGAAGAGGCGCTGCATATCACCCAGATTCATATTGATGAGCTTTGAGTCGATTTCCTTAAAAATACCGTCGATAAGTCCCACAACATTTCCCTCGATGGCATTGGCTTGGCCACTCGGTGTCGTGACGTTCAATTGAAGGCGCGTCTCGGGGCAGGTAAAGGGGCGAATCTCGGCGGAGTAGCCGCCAAATTTAGAGTAAAGCCGGGATGCTTTCGTCTCACACTCCAGAATCGAGCCCAAAGTCTTGCCAATGACGATTGGAGTGGGACGTTTTGTAATGTGTAGAGGTTCTCCGGCCGCTGTATCCCACGCCCAGCTTTCCCCTCGCAATCGCGCGCCCGACTCTACATCGTACCCCTTCGCGATAAAGAGAGTGCCACTGGTTCCGTTGGAAACTATTCCGGTCGCGCGAAGAAAACGGACTCTCTCCTTGATCTCTGAAGCGTGGTGGCTCATCCAGCGTTCGATGAATTGCTGGTCGGCGATTCCCAAGAGACGATCCCAGGGATCCTCACTGGGAGTGTCCTTTTCAATCAGGAAATGCCCGTACATGCTGCGGTGCTGGTAGCTCTCCACATACATATGCGCAATGTCCACCATATAGGCGCGAAAAAGGCACAAGGACAGAAAGCCGGTGACGATGGAGAGAAATGCCGCAAGGCTGTACTTCCATTGCCGGGTCAAGTTACGGAACGCGATTTTAAAGAGTGCTCCCACTTACCGTCCTAGATTATTCACATTGAATTGAGCGGCATTTAAGTTCGCTTTAGAGGGAGAGTGGTAACGCAAAGCACTTTTGTTGCCTGCCATCTTTGCATCTGTAATCGTCATGCGACTGACGAAAGGCACTTTTTTCCCGTCGACTAGAATGGTATTTCCGTATTCGAAATCGGCCGTTTTCAGAACTTGGCCTTCGAGTGACAAGAACTCCGCTTTTACTCCCACAATCTCCTTAAAAGTCACCCAGTATCGAATCTGATCGTAGGTTACGTTCTTGTTCTTTCCCTTCAACAGGAGTTTGTAGGTCTTTTCCCCGTTCACCGTTTCTTCCCCTTGAATCGTGGCATCGTAGTCGCGCGAGTAATGCGTACTTGCAATATCGCCGTTGGCTGCTTGGCCGGAAAGTTTTTGCCGGGAGGAAAGTCCCACGGGTTTTCTAAGGCCGGGGCGGAAAAACCAAAGGGTGCGATCGTTGAAAAGAAAAAGTTCGCCCTTGTTACGCGCGGGTGCCGTCGCAAGCGCCAGGGCATCTTCCCCCAATGCCTTCACCGTAAACCTTCGATTCGTGGTCTCGCCGTCCTCAGTTGTTTCTATCTCAATTTCCCAAGTTGCTCCGCCCTCAAGACCGCCACGGGCGCGATCGGAAGATTTAAGAAGGTCTTTCGCGTCCGGCGCCGCCTGAATTCCCGTTGAAGCAAGAAGATAAAATAGAAGCATTTTCATGGCGTCTCCTTAACTCGTGAGCAAGGTCACGATGGGCTCCTTGGATTTCCGTTTTAACGTCCAATGGGCACTTACCAAAGTCATCACGGCGATGAGTGTGAGCGAAATCGTGCAAAGGGTGGCGTTCGAAACCAAAATAAAGGGCATGGTTCCCGCAATCCCCGGCGGCCGGAATCGAATGCCAGCGTTATTCACCATTCTAATGACTACAAAGGAAAAAAGTAGCCCGGCAATGGCGCCGATGGCCGTCAGGAGCAGAGTCTCTCTCAGTAAAAGACCGGAGATTTTATCGGGGAGAAACCCTATTGCCCTTAGTGTCCCTATTTCTCGCCTTCTTTCTAGAATTCCCAGCGTGACGAAGTTCGTAATGGTGACGGCAATCATGCCAAGCACCAGGATGTAAAAGAAGGTGGCCATCGTGAAAAGAAAACTCATGACGCCAACGTAAAATAGGCTGACACGCTCGTCCCAATAGGGAAGGAGCAATAGGTCCAATCCTGACGTCTGGAGTGCTTGGTTTAGGCGAGGAAAAAACACTTTCGCTTGGCCGGGATCCTTCAAAAAAACTCCCAGATAAGTGACACGATCGGTGTCGTACAACTTTTGCAGAAGCGATAAGGGTAGAACGAGGCCCGTATCTTCCGAGAAAAAAAGGCCCGTGCTGTGATGGGAGACGATGGATGCATCCACTGCCGCGAAGTCTCCGGCGAAAGAGCGGGACATGAGCTGTAAGTCTGCGTAACGGGAGTTCTCTTTACGGGTTTTAGCGTCCTCGCAGTTTAGAACGCCCGTCGGAGCGCTCCCCGCCGCCTCGTCGGCTACCATTTCTTTGCCGAGCCGGCGCGCGAGCGAATCAGTCAATGAGATTTCACTTTCCGAAGAGATGGGCCGGCCTCGCTGCGTTTTCGCAAGCTCTGGCGTCCACTCCCTTACTTCAGGGTGCGCTCGGATGCGTGCCTCGGTGCCGGGCTCGACCCCACTGGCGAGAAAAGGAGCCGATTGACAACCATTAGAAGCAAGCCCCACGCCCATGAGGTATTTTCCAACGAATTCCACCTCGGGAAAGGTCTTTAAAATTTCCAAAAGTCGATTCTGGTCTTCCAATGAAAGGCTGTAGCGTTTCGGTCGGGTCAGGTGGCGCTCGAGGCCGCCATTTTTATAAATCGAAAAATGGCCGACATGATTGATATAGACGCTATTCACTTGAAGATAGTGTTCGGTCCGAACGAGATAGGAGCCCAGAAGAATAAGGCCCGCACAGCTAAAGGCTACGGCACCACCTGCAATGAGATTGCGCCGTTTATTCCTAAAGAGATTGCGAAGGGCGATTCTCCATTCGAGAGACACTATCCCCCCTGAGAATCGGCTTGAATTGTTCCGTCTTTGATCCGCACGGTGCGGGTCACCCGGGTCATGAGCTTTTCATCATGGCTAGAGAAGAGAAAGGTCACGTTGCGTTTTTTGTTCAGTGAAAGGAGGAGATCGACGATGCGGCTAGCAGTTTCCGAATCAAGATTCGCCGTAGGCTCGTCGGCAATGATAAGCTCGGGGCGGGTGACCAAAGCACGCGCGATGGCGACTCGCTGGCGCTGACCGCCGCTCAGTCTGTCCGGCCAATGCTTGATGAACTCCTTCAGGCCCACTTCTTCAATTGCCGCTTCTACACGCTCTTTACGCTCGAGGGTGGTGAGCGGCTGGATCGCAAGAGGCAGTTCGATATTTTCGAAGACGTCGAGCACCGGGACAAGGTTGAATGTCTGGAAAACAAACCCGATTTTGCGATTTCTTAAACTTGCTCGGGATTTTTCTGAAAGCTCGGCGACATTTCTGCCCTCCCAAAGAACAGTACCTTCCGTGGGAGAGTCAATTGTTCCGACGATATTCAATAATGTACTCTTGCCCGAGCCCGACGCGCCCACAAGGGCGGTAAACTCTCCGCGGTGGATCGTAAGGCTAACCCCACGAAGGGCGGGAACTTCCGTTTCGCCCAGGCGGTAGATCTTATGAATATTGCGAAGCTCGACTAACGCTTCTTTCGACATGGCTATCCCAGAATCTTTGGAAAAAAACGGCCCGTCCTGGTCAAATAGGACTGGTATTCCTTTCCAAACTCAGAGGCCGCAAGACGCTTTTCTTCTCTAGCTGCCGTCACGTTCAATCCGATGAACATATACAGAACTAGCCCAAGAGTCATCCAATGAGGGAAGAGAAGAAAGGCTGCCAGCATTCCCAAGAGAAACGAACAATAGAAAGGGTGGCGAACATAACGATAGGCCCCGTAAGTTACCACTCCCTTGGGAGCATCGTTCTCTTGGTGCCAAAGAGCGAGTGGGACTCGGTTGGTACCGATCGTTAACCCGATTAGACCAATCGAACAGGTGCTCAACACTACGGCAATTAGCTCTCGAGTCATTGCTCCTTCGTAAAAAATTGGACTTAAGTAGCCGAAATGGCCAAGAACCAGTGCCGTGGGCGCGATAAAAAAGGGTGCTGCCGTGGCCCACCAGCGCAGGTTAAAAGTTCCGTCCGAGCGAAAAAAAATTCTGGGGAGAACTCCGATAAAGATAAAATTGAGCACCAAGAGTGCCAAAGCCGCGTGACTCATATCCGTCCTTCTTTCCTTAAAAGCTGGAGGAGCTCCAGCCGTTTCACTTTCAAAGTCGTTGTTTTCGGAAACTCTTTTTCATAGAGCAGGTAACGTGCGGGCCGCTTATGGCCTGCCGCTTGGGAAACGAGTCGAGTAGCTTCTTTCTGAATCTCCTCTAGAGAATGACTGGACTCGTGTGGCCGGATGATGGCCACGACCTGCTCGGTTCCGGAACTTAATCCACTCTGCGCGATCATTCCGGTAACGCAGACTTCGGCAAACTTGGAGGAGGTCTTCAGCCACTCCTCCACCTCTTCCGGTGCTACTTTCTTGCCGCCCGAAAGCACGATAAGGTTCTTCTTTCGTCCTGTAATCCATAGAAAATTATTCGAGTCCAAAATTCCGATATCGCCTGTGTGAAACCACCCGTCCGCGTCCAAAACCTCTTTTGTGGCGGCCTCGTTCTTGTAGTATCCTTTCATGACGTTGGGGCCTTTGACCGCGATTTCTCCGTCCCCAAGGATCTTCACCTGCACATCTTCGAGTGCTCTGCCCACGCTACCAATTCGGTTTCGCCCGGGCTCGTTTACGGAAACGACGGGGCTAGTTTCCGTTAGGCCGTAACCCTGAAGGATATGAATTCCAAGGGACTGAAAGAAGTGTCCCACTTCGGGTCGCAGTGCAGCTCCGCCGATGATGAATTTCCGTAGGCTTCCTCCAAATTGTTTATGGATTAGAGGAAAAAGCTTCCGTCTCCAGGAGAACCAAGGGATCCACGATGAGATGACGAGCAAACATTTGAAGGCGACTTGCACTGCCTTGCTCTTTTTCGACAGCTGTCGCTGAATCTCTCGATAGAAGTGATCGAGAAATTGCGGCACGATGATCATCTGGGTGACTTTGTGTGCCTTCATGAGGTCGAGAATTTCGGTCGGGAGCAAGGTATTGGCGAAAACAATCTTAGCCCGGATGAACATGGCTGCGAGCAGACCGCCGCTCAACTCTAAAAGGTGATTTAAAGGAAGAACAGAAAGAAGGACATCGCTCCGCCTTGATTGAAAAGTTTTCGAAAGAGACTGAGTCTCAAACCAAAGATTTCCATAAGTGAGCATCACCCCTTTGGGCGCACCGGCAGTGCCGGAGGTGTAGGCTAGAATCGCAAGACTATCGAAAGAGGACGGAATAACCGGGTGGCGGCGGACAGCCGTCTTTTTTCCAAGTTCGGTCAATCCGTTCAACACGGTAGTGGGTAGCGGTGATGTCCCCACATGATTCAAGCAATCTTTGGAGATGAAAAGATGCACGGGCTCTGAGTGTTCGAGGAGTCGGGCGACTTCAATCGGCGTTAATTTAGTATCGATGGGCACGACGGTGAGGCCGGCGGCGAAGCATGCCATGAGTGCAATACACCACTCCGGTCGGGACTCCGAAAGGAGCGCCACGCGATCGCCTGGCTTGTAGCCGCTGTCCATCAACTCATCGCTAAGGGTAACGATGGCGTTCTTGAGCTCTCCACGCGTCAACAGAAATTCCCTTCCGCTCTCTCGCCAGAAGAATAGCTTTGCCTCCGGCTCACTCTCTAGAAGCTCCCGGAAAACAATCGCCAGTTCGCTCATGTTACGGGGGGTGGTCACTTCTGCTTATCCTTTTCCTGAAATGTTTTTACAAGATCGCCCACGGTATGGACGGTCTTTAAGTCTTCCTGGATTATGCGGACCGTAAATTCATCTTGGAGAAACATCACCATCTCGACGAGGAGGAAAGACTCCACCACTAAATCCGTAAGGACGCTCGAGTCGGTCAGCCTTTCCACCGGGACGTTTAAAAATCCGCTGACAGCGTTCTTAATTTGATCACTGCTCAACATATTTACCTCTTTTGCTTCACGAAGAGCTCGGAGATCCGGTCTTCATGTTCCTTGAGAGAGGTCGCATAGACCTCTCTATCAGCGTCACTGAATTTCTTTAAGGTAGATTGAATGAGTTCCACTCCGTATTCAGCTTCTAGCCCTTTCAGCGCGTCTCCTATCCACTGAATATGCCACTTTTCATCTTCCATGATGGTGGTAATGGCCTGATGGATGACGGGATCGAGCCCCGGCATTGAACGGTGGTGTGAGTATTGTCCAATGACACGCTTTTCGAAAACTTGGGTGATGGCGAGCACTTCCATGAGGTTCGTCGGCATCCCGGCAACTTCGATGTATTTATCCTGATAGGCAATGTTGAGATTCTGCGGCTTCATGCCGAGATCGTGAATGGCCTTGGTCCAAATCCAAGCGTGCTGGGACTCATCGGCAAAATGCTTTGTCATGTCTCGTTGAATGGCCGGAACCCTGAGCGATTTTGCCAGACGCCCGAAAAACAACGCGCCACTAATCTCAGAAGTCCGGTAAAAGCTTAAAATCCAATTCTCATTTTCTTTTGGAGTCGACATTTATGTTCCTTGCGCTAGAGCGACCGTGAGAAACCCAAACTCCGTCCGTTCGGATTGATACAAAAATGTTCTTCCCGTCTTGATGTGACGGGCTTTTCCCAGCATACGATGCGCGGAATCGACTATATAGTCCCGCACGCCCTGATCTCTATTGTCGGGATCGGCTTTGAAGAGGGCCTCTTTCACGGTCCAAAGCCTCAAAAGATTGTCCTGTGAGTGCTTGAGATCGAATCGTTCTTCTTCTCGTAGGAAAAAGCGCGCTGACCGCGGATCGATCTCTCTCTTTCGCTCGATATCGATTCCGATGCCCGCAAAATTGTCAGTGCCTGTCCAAGCTATTGCGGCCCCCGTTCCACCAGAGTGGGAAAGGCTAAAGTGCGGGTGAGGAAATCTCAGAGCATCGATATCCAAGCTAAGGCCCAGGCGCTTTGAGACACTTAAGAGCGCATTGCGCCCGGCCGCCCGGTCCTCCTCGTGCTTGGCAAAGGAAAGAATTAGGGAGGTGCCTAATCCTCTTTGTAGGCGGGTCTCGACACAGAGGAAGCTCATTTTCTTCCCCACTTCGTTGCAACGAGTTGCTCCGCTGTCTTTCTTACTAAGTCTTCCGGGTTCGGCGCGCGATAACCACTCACGACTGCGACGGCGGCATCATTCTGAAAATCCTTATCGATGAAGAGCTGCTTCGCGAACGGCGAGATACTTTGTAGGGCCTGCTGAACCACGCCCCCGCTGAAACTATTCATCTGATCGGCCATGATCTTGAAGGTGGGTTCATCCACCATGAGCGGCTTTAGCACGCGGCGAGTGGCAAACCCAGGGTCTTTCTCAAACACTTCGTGAACCACATCCACCAAACGCCCTAGGGTGAGCGTTTCCTTACGCTTGTGGACCAGATGGTAAACCCGGCGCATCTCGACATCTTTCATCGCCAAGTCATGAAACGCTTGCGTGATGAAGTCTCCCGTCACGAAATAGAGTGGTACTTCATTCTTACCTGGGAGAAGAGAAATCAGACCGTAATAGAGGAGCTTTAGAGTGTTGTGCACCACATTGTATTGGGTGACTGTGCCATTGTCCCCGTCCGCAATGATGGTGGCGATGCGCGCAATCATCCATGGGAGCTTCGGAAATTCATTGATAAGCGTATTTTCCGCGCGGTTCTTGGATTGTTCATAGAAATTGGCAAAGCCGGCGCTTGCATCGAGCGATTCTTCTGGAATTGTCCCCGTGCGAAGCCCGGCCGCATAGACTGTACTGAGATAGATCATTTTCTTTAAATGGGGACAATTCTCCGCGAAACGAAAAACTTTTACCGCACCTTCATAGTTTACTTCCCGTGCGAGATCCTCTTCGATATTGAAACGTGTTACCGACGCTGAGTGAAAAATTAACTCAATCTTGTTTACATCGAGAGTTCGAAAGGGATTTTCTTCCCTCAGCTCTCCCGTAAGGACAGTCAACCTAGGGTGAGAAACGGGAAATTCCTTTTCCTTCGGGCGAATGAAGGCAAGGACGTCGTAATCGGTCCTTTCGAGAAAATCCTTAACCAATCGAAGGCCTAGGTATCCGTCAGCTCCGGTAATCAGAACTGCTCTTTTCACAAGATCTCCTTTGCTAAAGCTCCGGGCCAGGTTCTTTTACCGGGGCCGAATTGCCGGATGATTGCCGCCATCCAGCGCTCTACACCAAAGGCGACGCAGCCGGAGTATGCCTCTTGCCCGCTCTTTTGAATGGCGAAGGCCTCTCCAAAATAATTCCTATGAAAATTTACGGAACCGATGGCAAGTTTCCCGTCAAACACCATCTCGGTCTTGTTCGGTTGTAACTTTTGCATCAAAAATTTCGGATTCTTCGAGGGATTGAAGAAAGGATCGGTGGCGATGAGCCACTCGATTTTTAACCCGAGACCCGCGATAAACTCTTCCACCCTCTTTCGACAGGTCTCCAGAAATGCTTGGACTTCATCCGATGTCCCGACACATACGATTTCGCGCATGTGAAAGGACCACTGCCTCTCGAGGGGCGCATAGTAAGCTTCACGTCGAAAACAGCGAGCACGGGTAGTCAGATACAGTGGCCCCGTCAGGGTCGAGCCCTGATGGTGCACATAGAAGTGATAGCAGGCAGCAGGTGTCAGCAGGTCTTTAATGGGCGCTATTTTGGTGAGTTTTACTTCGCCCCCCGAGGACAAGGGTTCTGAGTTAGAAAACGTTTCCAAGTTTTTCGCGTCGCTATCCAAAGTAACCGGAAAAGTCGCAAGGTGGGGAAACGAGGAAAGGTAGTGCACCTTTTGCAACTCCTTCGCCGGAATGAAAATCGGAAAGCGGTGCTCATTTGCGTTAAATTGCGAGGCTATCCGTAAGAATGAAGCGTCCAGTAGCCGAAAGAGCTTAAGTAGGTCCCCTTGAAAGCTTGTCTGTCCGTTTTCGTGAAACCGCAAATCCGGGTGAGTTAGAAAATCGGACATTAGTGTGTCTCCTGAAAAAACGTTTCATAAATCTTATTCACCGAGGAGAAAACCCCGGGCTTGAGCTTTTCCATGTCAAAGGGCTTTTGACTCAATTCCTCTAGATAGAGAATCAGGTCCATGATTTGAACGGAATTTAGGATGCGTTGCTCAAGGACAAGCGTCTCATCGGTAAGGGCGGCGGCATCCTTGTGTCGGCTCTTCGAGATAATCCAATCTCGCAGCGCTTTTTTTGCGTCCGATTCGCTCATAGCTCTGGCTCCTCGAGGAGTATTCCTTGGGTTTTAAAAAAATGGATGACCTTAGAAGCTGCTTGCTTTCGCCGCTCCAGGGAAGAAGGGGCGGCCCAAATTTGCTTCGCAAGATTATAGGGATCTGAAAGGCCCGCATCGCGGTAGGCATCAGGATTTACATATTCCTTCAAAGTAGCCACGAGATAATGAGCGAGATAACTTCGCACGCCAGCTAAAACTTCCGGGCTCCATTCCTTCGAGTAATGGGTAAAAAGATCAGCTGCCACCTTTCGTCCGAAGGCCAGGTGACGGGATTCATCAAACCGATGCAAGCGGTTGATTTCTCTCGCCACCGGATGCAGTCGCTCGTCTTTGGCGTTTAAGTAATTATAGTAATCTACAATTTCTTCGAAAATCATCACGCGCGCGAAAAAGAGAAAGTCCTCTTCGCCTGCCGCGTACTCGCGTGGGAAATTTACATGCCTGTCGGGATAAACTTTGCCGGCGAAGCGAGTGCAAAACCCGCCGAAAAGGACCATGTGGTTATTCTCTTCACCCAAAAAGTGGTGAATATAGGAAGAGAACTCTTTCGGCCATTTTCTGTAGAGTCTGTTCGCTAGCCCCTCCATGAGAGAGCGCTCACCGTGAATGTTGAGGCTGTAGAAATTAATTGTCTCGTAAAAGCTAAGCTTCTTCTTCTCTTCCTCGCTTAGGGACTCATATTGAGGAAGGCCATGAAGGGAGATTAATTCAGGCGCCATGTGCCAGTCCTGCCCCGGGGTAAACGTGCCAGGCCAGGTTAATAGTTTGGCAAAAGGGTTTCCTAAATTCTGCGCGGAAATTTCGGACAATTTCTCGGCTAGATTAAGTGTGGCGGCGCTTGCAATCTCTTTCATTTCAAACCACCAGTCTTCTGCAAGATGATCGATTGCCAATTGAGACCGTATCCCGCCATGAGGAGTAGAAGTTTATCCCCGGTCTTAATCTCTCCGGCCTGGTCGAGTGCCAGGAGGTTCACGATGTTATCGCCGCTAATCATGTGGCCGACGCTTGCGAGCGTCTTCAGCGCAACTTTTTCAAATGGAAACCCAAGAACGCGGCCCAGGATTTGCCAGGCCTTACTGTTAGTATTTTGGGGAACAATCCAGCGAATATCCGGCATGCGGGACTCATTGCGCGCCAGAGTTTCCTGTACCAACCGACTTGTATAGTTGAAAAAGTGCCCGACCGTCTCGTCATCACTCGCTTGAGCCATCGCTCCATTCGTGATCTGGTGGCAAGTTTGGATCTCGTACCCTTCGGCATCGGCTTCTACCATCGCGGCGGCTGCGCCATCACAGATCAAATTGTAAGCTTGCTCGTAGAGGGCTCCTTCGGGAAACCGATCGGCCGTCAAACACAAAACCTTCTTGATTGTGGGCTCGGTTTCAATGAGCATCTTCGCCAAACGCAAGCCGCCAAGAAGTCCCGTGCAGGCCTGCTGGGTGAGTCCGAACAAGATGGCTTTATCCATTGCGAAGTCGGCTTGCAGATGGCTTCCTGGGTAATCCATCAGATGTTTTACATCCCGTGAGGCCGTTGCTTTTTCAGATGACCCGACGTTGGAATTTACCGGGATGCAGGTCGCATAAACGATTGCGTCCACGTCCTTCAATTGGGGATCTTCGAGCTTCTTTACGGATTGATAAGCCAATTGATAGGCCGAGAGGTTTGCAGAGGCGATCGAATGTTGAGAAAAGCCCGCATCCTTCAAGACTTCAGAAGGGGAGAGGGTAAGCCCTCTTTTCGCGGATTCCTCCACCCCGAATGTTTGATCCCCTAAGGCATACGCCATTCGGGTAATTACCGCTCTTCGCTTCGACATAATTCCACTTCCGCTCACGAGCGGGCCTTCCACACCCTTCAGACTTCAAATCCCGTGCCTATTTTCTCAGTAGGTAACGGATACCTTTTGAGCGAGTTACGCTGCACAGCTGTTGGAAGCCTAGACAACCCAATCCAAAATCCTAAGAATCCAGGTCCACCAGAAAGGGAGTTTTCCGAACTCAAACTCTCGATCCTCAGGGTCGTAGCCGAAATTGGTCATGTCCATCGTGCCCGTCCTTCTTCTCTAACCCCCCGTTATTGTTATTTAGAAAGGGTTTACAGATTTTGATACGGAGAGTCAAGTAAATTTTGTGATTGGTTAAAAAAAAGTATTACATAGAATAAAAAATGAGAAATCGGTATAAGTGAGAGATATGACTGCAGCCCGAAAACTGCCAGCAGACCCCGCCCTTTTTCAACAGATCGCAACCCCCCAACTCCGAAAAGGGGACATGCGAAAAATCGAGATTCTCCACGCGGCGATCGAATGCATTGGCACTCTCGGATACGACCACACGAATTTCGAAACAATTGGCCAACGCTGTGGAATGAAGAGGCCGCATGTGGCCTACCACTTTCCGGATCGCAAGGCGCTCATCCAGGCGGTGATTCGCTACGTCTACGCCGCCGGACAGCAGATCATCGTTGCGAAACTCAAATCCGCTCGCCGCGCGGAAGATCAGATAAAGGCGTACGTTGAGGGCGTCTTCCAGTGGCTGGAGACCTACCCCCACCACCAATCGGTCATCGGGCTTCTATTGTATTTGAGCACTATCGATGCGGATTTCCAGGCCGTGAGCCAGGAAGTGAAGCGCATCGCCTTGGAGCGGCTTACTTCCATCTTGCAGGGGAAAGTCTCCGGTGAGGAGGTCGAAAGAACCTTCGCCATCATTTCCGGCGAAGTTCTCTATTGGACCACGTACGAAACGAATAAAAAAACGGCCCCTGCCGTCCGCCGGACGATAGAGGCCGTTCAACGTCTAATCTAATTTACTTCTGGCCGCGAGGAGTGAGCTTTCCACCCTCTGGCTCCTGGATGCTTCCCAGGAAAAGAACCGCATTCGTGGCTTTGTCGCGAATTGCGAGCAAGTACGGCTTATCCACATCGAAGCGATTTTGAATGAGGATAGCGGACTCGAGGACAACCTCAATGGAGGTAACGGCCGCTGCCTTGGTGCCTTTCTCGTCCACTTGCAAGAAGGTCTTTTGCTTTACCTTCGAGACTCTCAGGTGACCGTCCTTTGTGTCCGAAATTCCCGTGAGATCCGCCTTATCATTAAACGCAGACGGCATTCCCTGTGCCTTCAAGCTCTCGTTGAGAAGATCCTCATACTTGAGCTCGAGCTTCGGCAACGTGATTTCGTATTGGTCGCTCTTCGCCTTGTCCAATCGGTCGGTCAGGCTCTTCCAATTCGCATCCGTTAGGGAAGCGGCGATACTATCCGGAGTGTTTCCACCCTCGGGAACGATCACAATCATGCTCGCCTTGTCCCCCTTATATGGAAGCTCAATCGTGCGGGCTCCTCTATCCACGACGACTTTAAAGTGGCCGTGTTGGCTCATCGTGGGCACCTTCACTTTCTTCTTCGGAGTCACGTTGAAATCCCGCATCCATGTTTCGCCGGACTTAAATTGGTCCGCCCAATCAGCGTTGAAGTAGGTGGCGTTGATCAAATAGAGCACCGCCTCAGCCGGGATCTCTTTCAATATCTCATCGATAAGAGATTTTTTCTCTTCCGTATCGTAGGTGGCTTTCTTCACCCAGTCGTTGATCGTCTGAACGGCCAGCGGGCTTGTGAAATTCAAGCGCGCGGCACTGGCGTGGTACGCTTCCTTTACGTTGTCTTCGAAATCCCGATTGAGCTTGAAGTCATCCTTCACCCAAAGAGAGTTCGCGATATTTAGGGTGTATTCCTTATTTGCTGTGAGCGAGTGGATGAAATCATGGTTCAGTAAGTTCACGCGATCGCGCGAGAGCTTTCCGAAATTCAAAACGTTTTGAATTTCTGCAAGGGTTTGCCCCTTTGCTCCGTTGTAGAGCATCGAGAGCGCTAAGTAGGCCGAGACGGGGGAGAGAAACTTATTTCCCTTGTCCGTTCTCGTCTTTGTATTTTTGAAAAGGGCGAAACCAAAATCGTTATTGGCAGAGCCCGCGAGCCTTACATCTTGAGCGGCAACAGCTAGCTGAGTCGCTAGCACTACCATTCCAATCAATACCTTCTTCATATAAACTCCTAATCACGGTTTAAGGATCATGACGCGAGTTATAATGCTCTCTAACCTCTGTCAACTCCTCCGGTTTATTGGTAGTCTCGAATACCAATGAAATCCTTCATCGATCTCTTTCTTCACCTGGACGTGCACCTTCAAGGCGTGATCCAGGATTATGGAACAGCCACCTACGCGATACTCTTTCTCATCCTATTTTGTGAGACAGGTCTGGTGGTTACCCCCATTCTCCCGGGCGATTCTTTGCTTTTCGCCGCTGGAACGTTTGCGGCGTTGGGCTTTCTCAATTTGCCCCTAGTGTTAGTTCTTCTCTGTGTGGGCGCTATTTTGGGGGACGCTGTTAACTACCATCTGGGAAAATACCTCGGGCCCAGGGTCCTCACTGAGAAGAGCCGTTTTCTTAAAAAGGAATACCTTGATCGCACCCACGCTTTTTTCGATCGTTACGGGAAAAAGACGATCGTCCTTGCCCGTTTTGTTCCCATCGTGCGCACCTTTGCGCCGTTCCTCGCCGGAGTGGGTTCCATGGGCTACTGGGAATTTGCTCTCTATAATGTAGTGGGGGCAGTTTTTTGGGTTTCGGTCTGCACTCTGGCGGGCTATTTCTTCGGGAATATTCCTGTCGTAAAACAAAATTTTACTCTCGTCATCCTTGTGATTGTCTTTCTTTCCATTCTGCCGGCCCTCATCGAAGTGGCCCGCAGCCGACGCCAGAATAAGGAGCTTTCTTCATAATTGCGCAAGGCATTAAGTAATGACACGATGTTCCGATCAGTGATTGAACGGAGCAAAAATGAGTGTCACTACGCCTCGCCATCCGAATGAGATTCTTCGTGTCTTTTATTTTTGTGTTGGGTTCACGCCCATCGGTCTACTTGCCACGGCCCTCACGGGCATTGCGCCCCTTCACTGGACAGCCCTTCTTCTAATTCCCGTCGTTGGAATGGCTCTCCTTGTGGGGATGGAGAATCCTCGGTTTTTGAAAACCGTTTTCTGGGGAATCGGGGCCGGCATGCTAGCCACTCTCGTCTACGATACGACTCGATGGCCGTTCGTCATGATGGGGTTGTGGCCCGATTTCATTCCGAAGATTGGTAGCTGTTTGTGGAATAGCGCGGAAGGAGATTGGGTGAGTGGTTATCTCTGGCGCTATTTTGGAAACGGAGGAGGGATGGGGCTTGCCTTCGTGATGCTTTCTCCCTGGATAGCAAAGCGTATGGATGTGAGAAAGGGCGCGGTATTATACGGAACCGTTATCTGGAGTTGCCTTCTTACGACTCTCGCCTTTTGCCCGGATTCTCACCGCATGATGTTCGATCTCACGCCATTGAGTTTTGTCGTGAGCCTCATCGGTCATTGGGTCTATGGCGGCGCCTTAGGCTGGATGGTGTATCACCACGTTAGTCACACTCCACTGATTCACGGTGGATGACTCCACCCGTGTAAGTCGTAACATGCCAGCCGGTGTGGCGATTTTCTAGCACGCGTGCGCTTGTCCCCCATTTCGGAAGGGGAAGACTTTCTTCCACCCCGAGACCCGTGGGTTCGATTTCATACGACGTCTTTTCTCCGCTCTTTAAGTGAAGCACCACCTGTTCGGCGTCTCCATTTCCATAGACTTCGATTCTAGTGATGTCTGGGGTCGGAACGTTGGTGCAGGTGAGTAGCAAAGCAAATAGTGCGTGCATGGGAAAACTCCTTTTGGTCTTGGGGTTGTAACGAGTTTCTCTCTCACTCCTTTGAGAAAATGCCACGGTGAATTAACGGCTAGAAACTCCTCCTGGAATTCCAAGGCTTTACCCGCGCAAAACGAACCAATTCGGATGTGACATGGATTACAGGCATGGCTATACTGCTCGGCCTGATGGAATCCGAAAAGCTCATCATTATCGATGGCAGCTCCTACATTTTCCGAGCGTATTACGCCATCCAGCGCCTCTCGACCTCAAAGGGGTTTCCTACCAATGCGATTTACGGCTTCATCCAAATGCTCATGAAGGTCCTCGAAGTGGAGAAGCCGACCAAGCTTCTCATCGCTTTCGATACGGGAAAACCCACCTTCAGAAAAGAAATGTATCCGGAGTACAAGGCGAATCGCGCGGCGCCGCCGGATGATTTGAAAGTCCAATTCGAGCCAATTCAGCACGCCGTGGATTGCTTTGGAATCAATCGCCTGCATGCCGACGGATTTGAGGCGGACGATGTCATTGCTACCGTCGCTCGAAAAGCCGCAAAGGAAGGGTATCAGGTAGAAATCATCACGGGCGATAAGGATCTCATGCAGCTCGTGGAGGATAAAATCACACTCTACGATACGATGAAGGAAAAACGCTACAATCGCGAGGGCGTAAAAGAGAAGATGGCGGTGCTGCCGGATCAGGTGGTGGATTTATTGGCACTCATGGGCGATTCCTCGGACAATATTCCCGGAGTTACCGGAATTGGCGAGAAAACCGCGGCGGATCTCATTCAGAAATTTGGGTCGCTCGATGAGATTTACAAAAGACTTGAAGAAATTCCGCAGCCCAAGCGTAGAGAGACTCTGCAGAAGGAAAAGGACACCGCATACTTAAGCCAAAAGCTTGCGACCGTAAGAGACGATCTCCCTTTGAGTTTCTCCTGGGCCGATCTGAATTACAAAGGGCCTCGCCTGGAGGAGCTTAAGAAACTATTCGAGAAGTACGAATT
>JAHFAF010000279.1 GCA_023250715.1 Pseudobdellovibrionaceae bacterium
ATTTTATCGGAGTCACTCCGTGAATGAAACGCAAACTGCCGCTCGCCTTTTGAGTCCACGCTATGACAAAGGCCTTCGGGCGGTTGGCAGCCTTTTTATTCGCGGATTTGGGCTGGAAGTTAATGGCAGGCTTTGGGCCGCCAGGTATTCGCCAACACTTCAGCGGTTAGGATACAGGTGCTCTCGCATTCTAAAGGATCGTCGCCTTGAGCCTCGCAGGCCCTCATGCAGTTAAATTCTTTATGCTCGTTCAACGAAGAGGTGGAGTCATCGTCGTCGACTAAGGGCGATCCGTCGCTGAGCGCGCCGCTGGAGAGCAGCAGCGCTGTAAGGAAAGCAAATTTGAATGCTTTCCGCATACGTCCTCCGTCGTTTCCAGATTTCAGTCGTGACAGCTTATTATACGACAAGAATGTGAAACAATTGTGTCGAGCTGAAAACAAAGGGCCTTGGGGCTAATTTTGAGGTTTATTGAGTGAAAATCACCCTTCTTCTTTGCTTATTCATCGCGTTCTTTTGCTCGCCGGCATCGCTTGCGGGAGAGAAAAAGGCATTTCTTTTTCCGCCGCTCCTCTCTCTGCTTCTGCCGGGGTGGGATCAATGGTGGGAAAATCAGAACCAAACGGCCGCGGCCTACACGGGCTCCGCCCTTGCCGGCCTCACGATTACAAGCCTTGCTGTGAATAGTGGGGATAAAGTTACGAGTGATGGACTTCTTTCCGAAGATGATCGGGCACGCTGGGCGGTTCTGGGAGGGCAGATCTATTTTACGGCAGGCCTATTGAGCGCGCGCGAGAGCTTTCGCTATGCCTACCAAACCAGAAAAGAAGATTTTGCATTTCTTACCGCGGAAGAGTCCACGTGGGATGTGTTGAAAGCGCCGTTTCGCTTTGAGTTCATTACCCGTCCTTCTACCTTTATTCCCCTCTTGGGAATTGTCGGAATCTTGGCTTACGAAATTCATGCCGGTCACGAAAAGTTTCACTCGCTCACGGGGGGAGATCTCTTTTTCACAACAGCATTTTCCTATGGTGCGGGGACGGGCGAGGAGGCTTTCTTCCGAGGGTATTTACTGCCCGTAGCCCAGCATTACACGGGTGAAAGATATGTGAGTAACACTCTCCAGGCCTTGCTCTTCGCCTTTGCTCACAGAATCACTCCGCTGCCCTGGATACAGTTTCTGGGCGGCTGGTGGTCGGGATTTGTGACACAAGAAAATGGCGGCTCGATTGCAGAGTCTGTATTCGAGCACTTCTGGTGGGACATGCTGGCCTTCTCGGCCTACTACCTGACGAAGGACCGCACGCATATTCAGCCGCCACCTTTGAGATTGCCGCCTATCGTAGTGCGATTTTAATCCCTAATCTATTTTTTCCGAGTGTCGGTGACAGGACAGGAGAAGGCGCCTTCGGTGTTTAGCTTGTTCCCTTCGCCGGTAAGTGGTCCGGAAAAATCACCACTCAAGGTACCGTCTTTTAGCTCGAGATTTGTGACTTGGCAGACGATTTTCTCTTTTTTCGTGGTCGTTCCGAAAAAGCCGATCGCTGTTTTTCTGTCCTCCCTGCTGAGCATATACACGATCACAACATTTTCCGGGAAGTGGTGCGTGTCTTCTTCGTAATCCGTAATGTGAACGAAAGCGCTCTCCTTCGTATTCTTGCTGTCAAAAAAAGTGATGAGAACTTTGTCCTTCTTTGTCTTCCTATCGTATTTGAGTTCACAGCTCACCGAATCGAATTCCACCTTTTTCGACGCATAACCTGAGAGCGTAAACGTTCCTTTGCCAGAGGGAGCTTTCTTGTCCTCGGTCTTGGGGGCTTCAGGCCGCGGGATCTCAGGCAAAACCTTCGGAGCAGGAGGAAGTGTCTCGAGTCTCGGATCGTTCAAACCCGATTCTTCTCTTGCATGCTTGTCGCTCTTAATCTTTTTCAAAGTGTTCTTAATGACCTTCGGGACATTGTCATCCCCTTGAGGAAGGCGAATGAAGCTTCTCATCGAGCGGATACCGAAACGAAGATTTTCGTTCTCTTTTTTACCGCAGTCATGGAGAGTGTCCTCGGACTTCTTTTGCGTCTCCGTACTTTCTTGATTTAGCTCCTCGACAGTGAATTGGCTTGCGAGGCTGTCTGCGTAGCAGATGCAAATGCGAGCAACTTTTTCGGACACGGAAATCGCCGACTGGACCGATTCCTTGCAGCTATCGACACTTGCGCTATAGATCTCATCCGTCCAGCCGTCTTTTCTGGGGGAAGTTTGAAGCTCCGCCTTCTTGGAGCAAGCGGAAGCAAAAAGAGCCAGAGCCAGGCAAAGGACTATTCGAGACATAGCACACACACCTTCCTGGGGGGGCAATTGAGCAAGAAAAAGGCCATTTTGTTTCCAGCCTGGGGCCTGCCTAAGTGACGAAATTTGTTAGACGGAGGGGCCCAATCCAGAAAAATATGGATTGTGGAGCTAGTGCCGTCAATTTTCGAGGGGAGGCGGGAGTAGAATATTCTTAACCAATCCACGGACGGAACAAATCAACGTTTCAAGCAGAAGAATTTTTTGGAGGACGTCATGCGCTATTCTCATTTGCTTCGATTGAGATCTGTCGGAGCATTTCTAGGGGTTACGTTAGTCCTATTGGGTCTGGTGAGTTGTGCAAAAGACAACTCTAGCACGCTGTCGAGCACGTCGTTACCAACAAAGGTATCGACTGACGCGAACTAAGGGGAAGACAAATGAAAAAGAAAGTATTGATGACTAAGGTGTCCTTGTTTGTGTTCGGCCTTTGCTTAACATTGGCTGCCATTCATCAGGGGAGGTCGCAGAATACGGCGGCGCCACAGAATATTCAGCAGGCGAATTTGAGTGTCGGTATCGGCTTCATGCGATGGCTCTCGCGGGGAGCTTGGGCCGGAGAGGGCGAAGGCGGGGGGGAAGAGGTCGGAGATTCCACCTGTAGTGGAATTGGAGAAGCAGCTTGGACGAAAGTAAGGTCGGCTGGAACGACCTACTCCCACGGCGCCCTTGTGTTTTTTAATACAATGTTTGGGATGCTAAATGCTGGCTTTCCTTCGGAAACTGAATCTGCGCTCTGCCACTTCAATAAGAGCATGTCGATGAACCCGGATAAGGGGGCTCTCCCAGTAACCATTTCTAAAACATTTGGAGCGAAGACCATCGTGCTTGAGGTGGTGGTTCCAACAGAGTCGTTCGCAACGGCGGCGGGTTACGATGCTAAGGGAACTGTCACAGTGAACGGAACGACTTTCATGGTGCTTTACTGGGGAGGAACAGAAGATGCGTCGAAGGGATTCATGATTCGCGGTTCAGATGGGATCGGCGGCGATTCCCAGAAAAAATCGAGCAACTACATTCGATGGGATCGCACCGGAGAAGCCCAAGTAGTGGATTTCTGGGGCGCGCGATTCGATAGCGCGTACTTAGAATCCTTTACAGGAAGCTCCGGCGGTTCGGACCAGGGCAAGGGGCGTGTATTCTATGGACACACTGAGTACAACAGCACGTCCAAAGACGTCCTGACCTACGCTATAGAAATTGGTCCCAAGCGTGACGGATCGAGCGCCTATGGATGTTATCGCATCTGGGCGAACGGGGATTTTAGCGGTGGAACCGAAATGGTAATTGCCAAGACGGACGATGCGCATAATCTTACGGGCGAAAGCGTTTCGGCGACCTATAAGGATGGGACCAACATGGACGCAGCTCAAATCAAAAACCTTTCAACTACGGCGAACGGAACCGGCAATTTGAGCGCCGGACAATTCACCAGTATCGTGGTTCCTCTCATCGCGGCTAACCCCTTTGATAAAAGCTGCTCCGATATCAACAATGGAGCCACCACGGGGAGTCCGTTCGAGGGTAGTGTCGTCGACTTCGATGCAAGCCCGGATGACGTGTTCTGATTGATACACGTTGGTCGAATAAAATAAGGAACCCATAATCACTAAGAACCCTTCCGACCGCCATTTTGGGTCGGGGGGGGATTGCATCGAGAAGACTTGCTTGAATTATCTCGTGGCGGCCCTTCTTGCAAAGGCGAAAATAAATAGAGGCTTTACATAATATTGATAATTTCATGGCATTTCCTCTCCAGCCTGGGACCTGTCTAAGTGGATTGTGGAGCTAGCGCCGTTAATTTTAAGGGGGAGGCGGGAGTAGAATGTTCTTAACCAATCCACGGACGGACTAAATCTTGGAGGACGTATGTTGAGGTCCGCATTCAAACCGATTCTCATTACATTGGCTCTTGTGATCTTCATGGTGTCTTTCACGGGTTGTGCAAGCGGTGACGCCTCAAGCTCATCGTCTGCCGTGCTTCCGAGCAAGATAGACCCGAGCTAAAGACTAATCCTTAATCTTTCATTCTTAAATGTTTAGGGGAGATCTATTATGTGGGACGTAAGAAAGAGTGTGTTTTTCCTGGTTACGCTATTTTGTTTGGGGTCATTGCAGTTGCGCGCGGAACCGCCGGGCGGCGGCGGCGGCGGTGGTGGTGGTGGTGGCGGTGGCCATGAAGAGGGCAGTGATAGCGGGGAGGTCGAATCCGCTGGCCACCAAGCTTGCTTGAAAAAGCAGCAGGATGGACTTTCGGATGTCATCGGTTTTAGTTTCGATGGGGATTTTCCTATCAAGCGCATGAAGATGGAGCAGGGGATGATCAAGTTCCCAATGAAGGGGGTGGAGAGTGCCCTCTGCCATTTAAATGCTGAGCTCACGGCCGCGAAGGACGCCGGGACGGACGTTGAAACTCTGCCGTTCACCATCGAAAAGGAAATTAGAGCGGGAGGATCGAAGTCGGTCACCATGAAAATGGAGTTCGCGGCTTCGGATAATTCCGATTACGAAAAGATGGTCACCATCTCCGCGAAAGGCGCGGATGATACGGACTACACCCAAGTGATGCAGATCTACTACAGCGGGGAAGGCGAGAGCGCGAAAGGTATGTTCTCGGCGAGCGGCATGAATAAGAAAATGATGGGTGGAGGTTCGGGTGTGGCCGCAGGCACCGATACGATGCTAGCCATTTTCGACAACACCGGAAGTACGGCGAATGAAACGCTGGGTGAGACTTCCTGCAATTACGCATCCGTGCTCCATACCCAATCCCACACCGAGGGTTCTTTCATGGCGGGCACCAGCGCGGGTTCGGATGGACTTCCAGATTCCACCTCGAGTGCTGAAAATACGGTGTGCGCGAATGGGAAGTTCTTTTTCAAATCCCAGCGCATTTTCGGTAATGGCAGTGGTGGCATCCACGCAAACTCTCTCATCGCTTATGATCTCACGGGGGATGGTACCGCCGTGAAAATTACGATGAATGCCGGGGGAGCGGACGGACATGCAAGCACCAGTGATACGGGAACCACGCCCGCTGCGCTTGGAATGGTGAGCTTCACCTGTAACTTGACGACGAAGACCTGCACCAACGACAGCAACCCGTCGGGAGAAGCCTTCACTTTCCATTTCAGTCCGAAGGATCTTGCCGATGCGGGAACTGGCGGCGGTGCGTTTCACTGCACGGGCGAAGATTGCGTGAGAGAGCACAGGCCGGGCGACTTTCTACCTCCGCATCCTTAAACGGACTAAAAGAGGTATCCAATATTCACTAGAAACCCTTCCGATCGCCATTCTGGGTCGGAGGGGATTGCATCGAGAAGGCTCGACGTAAAACGAGCGCTCACGAGGACTTCACTTCTCTCCCCCGTTGCGATGCCCACGCCGCCTCCAATATCAAACCCAAGATCTGCCGAGCGAAATTGGCTTCGATCCAAAGTTGTTCCGCCACCTTCTCCTGAAGCATTCAACAAATAACCGAAGTGAGGGCCGGCAAATGCAAAGGGCTTTACGTCCGCCATATTGATTTTTGCCTTCGCAAGAAGGCCTGCCTCGAGATAATTCAAACGCGCCTTGATCTGAGGGCCGAAGGCCGAGTTTTCGGCCCCTCGCTGAACGAAACTCAATTCGGGTTGTAAGTAGAGAAGCCCTGGGGTCACGGGCACCTCCAGGAGTGCTCCCAATTGGAATCCA
>JAHFAF010000280.1 GCA_023250715.1 Pseudobdellovibrionaceae bacterium
AGGAGGCTCGAAAGGCCGATCGCCTTATCCACACCCTTTGGCAAAATCATCATGGCGTCTTTATTGAAAATCTTTTGAAGATCCAATCCGTGCTCGACAATGATGGCATCCACCTCGGTGGATTGATGACTCGACATCGCAATTACCGCATGGCCGACCGCTTGGGGCGTTACTCTCTTCGTGTAGAGCGATTGAACGAAGTTTTGGGGAGGTGCTGAGCAAAGAAGCTCTGTTCGTTTTGTTGCTGGCCAATAAAGTACGGCACCATTTTCAGCAACTACTCCGTCACAAAGAGTGATCTCGGGAAATACTTCGAGGAGATCCTCAACTCTCCTTCCGGTGACTAAGAGGAATTTCCTTTTCTTAGCCTTCAGTTTCTTGATGGCCTTAATGACTTTCGGTGCGACCTTTCCGTCGGAGGCTAATGTTCCGTCGTAGTCACTGGCAAGAGCCGCGATCTGCACTATTTTTTCTTCTCGTTGGAATTGTTTTTGAGTACGGAGAGTGCCGCGAAGGGATTGTGGGTGAATTGCGGGCGAGGGGGCCGCGCCGGCCGTCTTTGCTCTCCCGCTTTTACTCTTCCCCCTCCGCCCCCAGGATTGCGTTGTCCTGCATTTTGGCGTTGGCGGTCGCGGGCCGCGGCGTGCGCTTTGGCTTGAGCCTCTCGTTGTTGGCGCAGGATTTCTGGGTCCGTCTTCATCGAAAGCGCAATTTGGTTCTTCTCGAGGAGCACTTCCATGACACGTACTTGGACCCGATCGCCAGGGCTCACAATTTCTCTTGGGTCGCGCACGAACCGATCGGAGAGCTGGGAAAGGTGGACCAGGCCGTCTTGATGTACGCCGATATCGACAAAAGCGCCGAAGTTTGTGACGTTCGTCACGATTCCAGGGCAGACCATCCCGCTCTTTAAGTCCTTCAAATCGCGAATGTCTTCGCGGTAGTTGAAGGGGACAAATGCCTCTCTGGGATCTCGCCCTGGTTTTTCTAGCTCGCGGACTATGTCGTGGAAGGTGAAGTGCCCGACCTGCTCGCCTAGCTCTTTCTGCTCTCTTAAGCGTTTTGCACCACCACCCAAAAGATCTTTCACCGGGATCGATAGTTTTTGTGCCGCTTCTTCCAGAAAAGGATATCGCTCGGGATGGACCCCGGTATTGTCGAGTGGGTTTTCCGCTTCGGGAATTCTCAAGAAGCCAGCTGCCTGCTCGAATGCCTTCGTAGAAAAACGCTCTACGTCCATGAGTTGCTGTCTGGATTTGAAAAGGCCCTTTTCCGTGCGATGCGTGACGATGGCTTTCGCAAGAGCCTCACCGATTCCGGAAATATGGGCAAGCAGGTGATAAGACGCCGTATTGAGATTCACGCCGACGGAGTTCACGCAGGAATCCACGACAAAATCGAGACTCTTCTTCAAGGCATTTGCTGTCACATCATGCTGGTATTGGCCGACGCCGATGCTCTTCGGATCTATTTTCACCAATTCAGCGAGGGGGTCCTGAAGTCTGCGTGCGATGGAGATAGCTCCTCGAACGGTGAGATCGAGTTCGGGGAACTCTTCCCTGGCTGCTTCACTTGCACTGTAGACACTTGCACCTGACTCGCTCACCATGACGACGGGAACACTGATCTCTTTTTCCTTCAGCGCTTCACGAACAAAAATCTCCGTTTCACGTCCCGCAGTTCCATTTCCGACGGCAATCGCCTGAAGAGAAGCTTGCTTCGCAATTTCGGGGATGAGTTGCTTCGCGGCGGTCTTTCCCTCTTCCGTCTGAAGCTGGATGACAGTGCTTCCGACGTATTTCCCTGATGAATCAACGACCGCAAGCTTGCATCCGGTTCGAATTCCGGGATCGACTCCCAGAACCGCCTTTGGGCCGAAGGGAGACGCCAGAAGAAGCTTGCGCACATTTTCAGCAAACACGCGAATGGCGGCTTCATCGGCAATTACCTTCAAAGTCTTGTGAATCTCGGAGGCAATGCTGGGAAGAACATGGGCCTTCAGAGCAATCTGCGCGGCCTTCTTTAGAATTTCAACTCCAGGGGAATCGGCAACCGTTACGGCCGCTGTCTCGAAAGCGGCGAGTAACCGCTTCTCGAAATCTGGATCGTCCACTCCGCCCGTGATTTCTTGGGAAAGCTCTTCCTCGATCCACCCACGGCGAATCGCCAAGTAACGGTGAGAGTTTTGGCCCTTCATGAGAGAGGCCACTGGCTCGATGTAATCGAAATATTTTTCGTACTTGCTGTTCGGCTTCACCTTGGGCCCCTTACCCGTTTTGATGGAGCCTCTTTCAAGAGCATTCGAGCGGACCATTTGCCGGAGTTCCTGAATTTCAGTCATCCGCTCGATCAGAATATCTTGCGCACCCTGAATCGCCCCCTCGGCGGTTTGAATTCCTTTCTCTTCGTTTCGGAAGGTAAAGGCCCAAATATCCAAAGTTTGCCCAGGCTGGGGGGATTCCGTCCCGTGCCCGCAATTCCAAATCCAATCGGCCAAAGGTTCGAGCCCCGCTTCTTTCGCGAGAGTTGCTTTGGTCTTTCGCTTCTTCTTGTAAGGAAGATAGAGGTCCTCGAGAAGGTTCAATTGGAAGCAGGAGAGAATTTTTTCCTTTAGCTCGGGGGTGAGTTTTTGCTGATTTTCAATTTCGCCCAAGATAAAGGCTTGGCGTTTAAGTATGGCTTCCCATTCCTCATGCGCATCGATCGCATTCTGAATTTTTACTTCGTCGAGGTTCCCTGTTTGTTCTTTTCGATAGCGGGCGATGAAGGGAACAGTTCCCCCCTCGGCAGCTAACCGAAGAACCGCAGCTACGCCCTGAAGCGGGATGTCGGAAAATTGGGTAGGAAACCAAGTCTCAAAATTCACCGCAGCATCATGCCATTCGACTCTAGGCAAGGCAACTGCGCTTGAGGTAAAACCCAAATATGAAAACTACTCCCTTCCCGGATCTCATGGGCATTGAAAGCACCTTTCCCTCGGAGCACCACCAGATCCTGCAGGCCGTGCGAGATTGGGTCGCCAAAGAAGCCCAACCTAAGGTGAGAAAAGCCTACAGGGAGGAGAGATTTCCCGAGGAGTTAATTCTGGGAATGGGAAAGCTGGGATTATTAGGTCCCACCCTCGCTGGATTCGATAATTTGGCCTATGGGCTCATGATGCGCGAGCTGGAACGCTGCGATTCTGGCTTAAGAAGCTGTGCTTCGGTGCAGGGATCGCTAGTGATGTACCCCATCCACGCCTTTGGGAGTGAAGCGCAAAAGAAGGAGTGGTTACCCAAGTTAGCGACGGGTGAGGCCGTGGGCTGTTTCGGATTGACGGAATCGGAAGGGGGATCGGATCCGGGCGCGATGAAAACGACTGCTGTCCTGGAAAAGGGGCAGTGGCGCTTAAAGGGTTCGAAAATGTGGATCACGAATGGGAATCTGGCTCATGTCGCTGTGGTTTGGGCAAAGACTTCAAGCGGCGTACGAGGTTTCGTTGTTCCCACGAGTACCCCAGGTTTTCGCGCGACGAAGATGGAAGGAAAGCTTTCTTTGCGGGCTTCTGTCACAAGCGAGCTTTATTTCGAGGATGTTCGCCTGCCGGAAACAGCCCTGCTGGAAAAATCGGAAGGGCTGAAATCCGCGCTAATGTGCTTGAACCAGGCCCGTTATGGAATTGCTTGGGGTGTATTGGGAGCGGCCGAATCTTGTTTCGATACGGCCGTCGCCTTTGCAAAAGACAGACGCGTTTTTGGAAAATCCATTGCGGAATTTCAGCTCGTGCAGGCAAAACTTGCGCGGATGGCCACTGCAATTACCCATGGCCAGCTTCTAGCTGTGCGATTGGCGGCGCTCAAAGATTCGGGAGAGCTGCACCATTCTCAGGTGAGTCTTGCGAAGCAATCCAACGTCGAGATGGCGTTGCAAGTCGCCCGCGTGGCTCGCGATATCTTGGGCGCGAACGGAATTATGGATGAGTACCCGGTGATGCGCCACCTCTGCAATCTCGAGACGGTCTTCACCTACGAAGGCACGAACGACATTCATTTGCTGGTATTGGGTAAAGAAATAACGGGGTTGCCAGCCTTCAGCTGACAGACATGACCCATTTCCCCTCTTTTTTTCGCTAATCTAAGGACAGATACGAATTTGCGAGCGTAGCGAAGCAATCTCGTCGTGCAGAGGATGGAATTGTTTCTCTACGCTCGCAAATTCAGGAAATATTTTTCGATAAGCTTGTGCCCAAAGGAAAAGAGGTTGCTGTCGAGATTATTCTGCAGGAAGTTTGGCACCGCTTCGGGGTGAGATTGCAAAGTATAAATCGGCAACGACTCGTGTTCCAGCCCCTCGATCTTCGAAGGTTCGCTAGAGGCGATCTTTCGAAAGCCCTTTGGCACGGAAGTCACTACTTCACAATGCGAGCCAAAGAGTTCGCCCGAGCAATTACCCCACAAGCGGCTCTGCTCGATTTTTACCTGTCTGAATCCCTGCACTTTCTTTTTATCGACACTGAGGTATTCCACCTTTGCGCCATGAAGTTGCGCAAGGAATTGATGGCCGAAGCAAAGGCCGAGGGTTGGCACCCCCTTTTTCAAGAAGGGCCAGAGCCAGTCTGTGAGTTGCGCTTGCCACGGCAATTTATCCCACACGCTGCTGCGGCTGCCGAGGATGAGTATCCCGGACACACTAGCTCGGATCTGTTCGAGCGAAGATAGACCGAACAATGCCGGAAGATGATAGGTAAGCTTATGCGGACTTAAGTGTACTAGCTGGTTGAAACACTCGAGCTCGGGAGTCGCGACCGCTGGGTCAATTACTGCGATCATTAATCCAGGAATTCCGCTCGGGCTTTGGAGCGAGAGCGACGAACCAAAAAGAGGAAGAGCGCTAAGCAAGCGAATCCTCCACCTAAAGCCATTCCTGTCATGTTCGTCTGTTCCGGCTGGGCAACTTCCAAGGCGGCCATGTGGGTCTCCTTGGATTTTTCCATCTGATTTGCCGTTTGATTCTTTGGGGCAGGTAGCTTTTGTGAAGCCACCCCGATGGGCTGTTTCTCCACGGCAGGCCCACCGAAGGCCATCTCTTCCTGGTCTTCCTCAGTGAGCACTCTTACTTCGGGCTCAGCGGGCTTCGCAGGAGCGGCCGGGGGCAATTGAGCAGTCACCGCGGCGGGCTTTGTGTGAATACTCGTCATTTGAGTAGGCAAAATCGTCAGCTGTTGGCCTGGCTTGATGTGATCCGGGTTTGCTAAGTGATTTAAGGAAGCTATTTCTTTCCAGCTCATCATGTTGCCATATTTTTGTGCCGCGATCGTCGAGAGCTGATCTCCGGTTTTCACCGTGTAGGTGTCCGTGCTGATGCCCTGTTCTTCGTAAAAAGAGCTCATCTCATTGTCATCCGGTTGGTCAGCGGAGACGAAGTAAATCAAAGTTCCTGCCTTCCAAGACTTTGCGGGTACGTTCCAGGAGATGATCTCCTTTACGTGGTCGGCGGAGCCGTAGAAGAGTTGGGAGAGACTCTCAGGCGTGTCTCCGCTACGAACAAAGTAGTAGCGATTCAAGTTGGCCTTGCCCTTCTGAATGGCTTCACTCGGAATTGCGGGAATCTTGGAAGTGCTCGTAGTTGTAAGTGAGGCCTTACCAGTCTTTGGCTCGGTTGCAGTCGAGGCCGCTTCGGGGGCCGGCCCTGCAGTCAATGCCTCCGTACCTTGAGTAGTCGCAGCCGAGTCGGTACTTGGAGTATCCAGCGACAAAGGTTCCGTCGAAGGTGGAGTGACTAGCTCGGGTTGAGTACCCGGTTGTGAAAGTTCACTGCCGAGGCTGCTCAAATCGTTTTTCTCCGTTGGGCTCATTTCTTTTGTCGAGGCATCCGTCGGAGGAACAAATGAGGAGGAGGACAAATCTTCACCCGGAGTAGATCCCGTGGAAGAGTCGCTCGATCCGGTAGTTGCCGTCAGGTCGGACGCAGGAGGGGTAGACTCGTTATTTTCCGAGACACTGCCCTCGGAGGAAGCGACTTCTACGGAGGCTTCCTCGTTTCCGGCCGGAGCCATT
>JAHFAF010000028.1 GCA_023250715.1 Pseudobdellovibrionaceae bacterium
AAGGGGCGTCGATGGCTCAGCGTGGTCGACGCTTGATCGGTGGGATAGAGGACGATTTCTCTAATGTTTACGTGCTGGGGGCGGTTCACGCTCCAAAGAATAGTTTCAGCGACATCCTGAGCCGAGAGGGGAGTGAGCCCAGAATAGACCGCATCCGCCTTCTCCTGGTTTCCCAAGCGCACCAGACTGAATTCTGTATTTACCATCGCGGGAGAGATCTCCGTTACGCGAATTCCGGTCCCATTCAGATCCCAGCGCAATGATTCGGACAATATGGCCACCGCTGCTTTAGAGGCGCAATAAACGTTCCCTTTGGGGTAGGGCCATCTTCCTGCCACCGATCCCAGATTTACAATATGGCCCTCTTTGTTCTCGATGAAGATAGGTAGAAGAGAGCGGGTAAAATAGAGAACCCCCTTGATGTTAGTATCGAGCGTAACATCCCAGTCGTCTGAATTTCCGTCCTGGATTAAGGAGAGGCCTTTAGAAAGCCCCGCGCTATTCACGAGCACTTTGACCTGTGTAAGAAGATTTTTCTGATTCAATGCGAAGGTCTGGACCTGGTCTTTGTTGCGTACGTCGACGGGAAACACATGGGCAATAATTCCATGTGCATGGGAGAGCCGATCCGCCAATTGTCTCAAGCGATTTTCTCGACGGGCCACCAAGATGAGATTGCGTTTTTCTCGCGCGAACCCTTCGGCGCAGGCTTCCCCAATTCCGGAACTTGCTCCTGTGATCAGAACCATAGAATCCTCCAACTCCTTATTTACCCAATCTGCGGATTTGGGTCTTTATTTTCTCTATAGTTCCTCAACAATTGGTGAGTAATCTATTGGGTAGGCGTCACGTAGTGTTTAGCCCCGACGTCTACTGTCGAACGAGTAGACAGTGACGGACGCGTCGCACTATAAGATTCCTCATGAAATCGGATTTATCCGATGGCATCGAGCGTGCAAAATAGAGATAGAAACGAAGTTTTTATTGGAGCCTCAAATAGGCTAACCAAATTCTCGGGGAGAAAAGAAGATGAAAAAAACAATAAAGAATCAACTAGTTACAAGCATCACGGTGGCTGTTTTCATGGTCGTGGGTCTCAGCGCCTGTTCTTCGAAAAAGGCCGATAGTGCATCAAATTCTGACAGGGTGTCGACCCCCTCTACTACCGCGCAACATAGCGCGGATAAAGCCAACCTGGGCGCGAGCTCGGCTGGCCGCGGTTTCTAATCTAGATTTAGAAACCCACTGATTTTGGTTTTTCCACCGCTCGATTCTGCCTCTACGGCGGCATCGAGCTTTTTTTTGCAATAATCCCCCAGGAGCCCTCGCACAAGCCCCTCCATATTCTCAAGTGCATCGGTGTGATAGAGGAGCTCTTCACTACTAATGAGAGAGATGCTTTTCTGCGCTGAAAGAATAGCCTTCGAAAAGTGATCATCGGACTTGCAGGAGAATAGGCCTAAAACCTTAGTGGGGTGGGAAGCCGCCTCCAGCTCCTGAATTAGGCGCTTAAAACCCGGCTCCTGAGCACGGTACCAATAGAGATTTGCGTTCCCTTTGGCGTCCAGCCGTGGGGGGGCAAAGTCGGGGCCGCCGCCGCCGCGGGAATGGCCGTCATATAGAACGACCGGCGCTTGCCCCAAGCCCTTGTAAAAAGACTCCGCCGCATAAGCGCTTTGCCACAGCTGAAAACTGTCCTTGCGATTACTTTCATCGTCGGGCCCGACGGAAGAGTGAACAAGACGAACTCGCCAGTGATGATTGTTTTCCAGCACGTAGAGATCCGCATCCTCGGGATCCCTCTGAAATCCCATTCCACCGAGCCGCTCGGAAAAGGAGATTCGCTCATAGCGATCGGCGACGAACCGGGCGGGTCTTGCATCTTTGTAACCAAAAACAATGCGAATTTCCGTCTCCTTCCCCTCGTGCAAACTGAGGTAACGGACGGCGCATGGGGATTCCGGGGTCGGGCAAACCAAAACAAAGAAGGCTAGGAAGAGGATTGCGAATTCGGACGTGAGAACTCTCATATTTTCCCCCCGCATGCTTTTCTCACTTGTGTGTGGGGATCGTTCCGGCAACTCTCGAGCAGGAATAGGCCATCAATTTCCAGAGAGGGGGGCAGATCGCGAATCGCCTGGATGGCCTGGATTCGGAGCTGATACGGGTGATCCGCCAGGGGAATGGAAAGAAGGCCAATGTCCTCTTTTCTGGGAAAGCGGATTAAGAGTGATCTAATGTAGGAGAGTGTTGCGGAGCGAATCTCATATTCGGGAGCTCGGAGTAGGCCCTCCAGGTCAGTTCTAGGAAGGTTTACTTCCATGCGCGAAAGGGTGTCCAGCGCGATCACTTTTTCAACGAGTGGGCCAGGGTCTTTCACTACGTCCAAGTAGTGCTTCACAATCTTTTGCCGGTTGTCCGAATTCAAAAGGGCGTTAAGGGTAAGATAAAATTGGCCGTTTCCATCGTCTTTCAATCCCATTAAATCGTCGATAAACTCGTCCAGGGAGAGCGCTGCAATCACATCTAGGGCAAGGGCCTGGGTTTTCTTATCTTTCCCATAGAGAGCTTGTTTTAATGCAGGATTGAGGTTGGCAAGAGCTCTTAATTCCTTTAGCGCGGTTTGGCGGACTGCCGGGGATTCTCCGGTTAGGCGCAGAGCGGGCGACATCCAGTCCGCCCCATACGCACAAAGAATTAGAGAAATTAAAAGGCCCACGACTAGAAATACTAGCGTGGGCCCACCCCTTTTGAAAATTGTTTGGCGTATCTCTAGCGAAACCCAAGCGTTCTCAAGAAATAATCTTCGAGTTGCCTTGCCGCCGGATCTGAGTTCTCACTTGAGGACCCACCGCAACCCAAGTTGCGATCTGAAATCGGAAGAGATCCATTTTTTGCTTGAATCACGCGGTGGTCTTGGCTCTGCCCCTGCACGCAATTGCCCAGGGTGGTATGTACCGGCTGGAGAGTCGTCGAATGGATACGACTTATGAGAGTCAGTATGTGATCCATGCGGCCCGCCGAGATCGTCTTATATACGCCAGAGGAGCAAGGAGCGCCATATCCTACTCCAGGGCAGTAGTCTTGAATGACTTGGTATGAGCGTGGTGAGTTATTCACCGGTGTGCCGGAAATATAGAAGTGTTCTGTGGCCTGGTTCCCTGATCGGTTTTGAGTAAGTTCCACTACGCGATCGTTCGTCTGTGGATAGTAACCGCCCCAACCGGGGGAATATCCGTAACCATTGTTCGGATCCCATTGATTGCCGCAGAGAAGATAGTCCTGACCATATTGCGAGGGCTGGAAGCTCTGGCCTTGGAGCCAGCCGATGTTACAAAGGCTGTTGCCTCCGCCGTAATGGAAATCGTTGCCCTGTCCGTAGCCGTATCCATAGATGAACTGGAGCCAGCCGTTAGGATCTCCCCACACTTGCTGTCCACCGTATTGGAAAAAATTCTGCCACGAGTTTTGAGTAAACTGATTCGGATTCCACGCCCAGCTCTGGTTGTAATTCCAGTTGTAGTACTGTCCGTTCTGGCCGCCGTAGGGGAACGATAGTGGATTGCTGTATCCGTTCGTTCCGCCGCCGTAGTTGTAATATTGATCCGCGATGCCTCTAGCTCCTCGATTCGAGGAGGCGACTTTGTCGTCGCCTTCGGATATCTGGCATTTGGCAATGTCGGAGGGACTCGCCGATGCTCTTAAGCATCCGGTAGAGTACAGACCGCCGTTACCCGCGCGAACGAGAGAGCCGGTGTCTACCAAATTGATTGAAGATTGCTTTCCGCACGAAGCGAAAAGAGACAAAGATAGAATAATGAAAACGAGTCGGAGCGTGTTCATGATGCAAGTCCCTGTTGTTAAATCTCAGTCCTAATCAAGCGATGCTACTGGGAGACTATCGCAAGTTTCTTGCCACTCTATTTTGAGCACGAACTTCCGGGAAATGTGAAGGATCGCTGTATTCTTTTAGAACACTTAGAACCGGGGAATGGAGTCGTTTCAAGGGGTTAGGTCTATTATCCTTTTTTTGTATTCCTTTTGTGCACCCAAATAAACGTTGAAAATAATTGAGGATTATCTTATCCCCAGATTCTGTGCCGACACCCGCTTTAAAAAGATTGTCACTTCGAAGGGAGTCTCTTTTCCGCCCAAAGGGAAAGGAGAAGGTGTGTGCGAAGGAACTATTGGATAGCGAGCTTGAGGCGCGCTTCGCCCGTGTGCGCGCAAGTTTTAAATATAAACGCAGTGAGCTTGAGGTGGAGCGGACGGACACGACTGCTTTTCTTCGCAGCCCCGATTTCGAGTACAGCATTTTTGTAGATGGGGGGCCTGAAGAGATGTCGATCCACCAAGAGGTGGCTCCCCGAAACGATCGCTCGCTTTTGGAAAACCCTGCGTTTCAGTCGGCTTTTCAGGATCTCTTTGATCAAATGGTCGGAGAGTTTGAAGAGATCGCAGAACTAGCCCCTTTAATAGACAAGCTCGAGGAGAAAGATCTCGAGCTGGACTATGATAGTCGCTGCACTTGGGCTGAGCTCAAGTTTAAAGATTTTCCCGGGATTGTCCGCATTGAACCGAGTGGACTCAAAATCCAAGTTCCGGGTGGCATTCCTCCCAAGGAATTAAGCGGCCTTCTTGCGAAGCTATTACCCTCGCTTCAGTAGAGGGGTTTTATGGAGTTTCGCGTTTTTACGATTATTTTCCGCCCACTCAAGACTCCATGTGCTTTTGAATAGGACCACAGGACGTAAATCGAGATCTTCGAGTACTGTGGTGTCGGCGCCCACTTCAAAAAATACTTTCTCTTCCTCAGAGCCCTCGAACCAGCGGCAGTGTTGATAAGGCATCCGCTCCATTTTCACATCGACGTTATACTCGGCTTTTAGACGGTGCTGGAGGATCTCAAACTGCAGAACTCCCACCGCTCCGGCAATGGGGGCTTTGTCCCCAAGGTGCGGCTGTCGAAAAATCTGAACGACCCCTTCTTCGGAAAGTTGGTCTAGGCCGGTCTTCAGCTGCTTTCTCTTCATGGGGTCGAGCACCGTGATACTTGCAAAATGCTCCGGCGAGAAACGCGGTACCCCCTGGTATTCGAGGCGCTTGCCCTCGGCTAATGTGTCGCCTATCAAGAGCTCCCCGCTCGTATCGAGAATTCCGAGAATATCTCCGGGCCATGCCGTTTCGATGATCTCTCGTTCTTGGGCGAAGAAATGAAGGGGGCGATTCACCTTCACTTCTTTGTTGAGTCGTCCGTGTTTTGTGCTCATCCCTCGATTGAATTTTCCCGAGCAAACTCTTAAAAAAGCCACGCGATCGCGGTGGAGAGGGTCCATGTTCGCTTGAATTTTGAAAATAAATCCGGAAAAGAGGGGATCGTTCGGGGGGATTAGCCCTTGCTCCGCTTGGCGTGGGCCCGGGGCCGGAGCGATGTGGAGAAACCGCTCCAGAAATCGCTCCACGCCGAAATTATTCATGGCACTTCCAAAAAATACAGGCGTGAGTTGTCCCGCGAGTACTCGTTCTAAATCGTAGGGATCCCCCGCCATTTCGAGGAGCTCCAACTGATCGTGGAAGGCTGCCGCTTCCTCGCCCATGAACTCGACGAATTGGGGATCTCTTACGCCCGTGACTTTCATTGGCGCTCTTTTTCCTCGGACGTTTGCTTCCGTGCCCTTTTGAAAAATCAAAACTTCTTCTGCCTGGCGATCGTAAATGCCTTTGAAGAGCTCACCCATTCCGAGTGGCCAGTTCATGGGGCAGGATCGAATGCCTAATACCTTTTCTAGCTCGTCGATGAGATCGAAAGGATCTCGGCCAGGGCGATCGAGCTTATTGATGAAGGTAAAAATGGGAATCCCGCGCATGCGGCAAACTTCAAAAAGCTTTCGGGTCTGGGGCTCGACCCCTTTGGCGGCATCGATGAGCATGACCGCGGAATCGGCCGCGGTGAGTGTTCGGTAGGTATCCTCCGAAAAGTCTTTGTGACCTGGAGTATCGAGGAGGTTAATCTGAAAGCCCTCGTACTCGAATCGAAGAACGCTCGTACTGATGGAAATTCCCCGCTGCTTTTCGATCTCCATCCAGTCGGAAGTGGCGTGGCGCTGATGGCCTTTGGCCTTTACGGCGCCAGCCAGGCGAATGGCACCTCCATAGAGAAGCAACTTTTCGGTAAGGGTGGTCTTTCCCGCGTCAGGGTGAGAGATGATCGCAAAAGTCCGGCGTCTTTGAATTTCGCGCTCTAATTCTACCGAAAACGACACCGATCCACCTTCTTCATTTCGTGCTTAAGCCCGCCTTTTAATCCCTGAACTCAGTTGAGTTTGCACAATCGGCGAGCGTATTTTGCCGGTCGGCGAGGACGCACAAGAGAGGAACCGGAGGCGGCCCCGTTGGGCCGTCGATTCTCCCCACTTTTGCTCCGCAAAAGTGGGGTCCCCGATGGACCCATTTGGGGTCCCCAATCGGCAAAGCCGATTGGGGAGGGAACGCGGAGGACGAAGTCCGGCCGGTAAAAGACGCCGCCCAGTGTTTGAACGCAACTGAGTTTAGGGATTAATAGGGCTTGTTACAACGATTGTCCATCGGCAACTACATTCGCTGCTTTAACGGCTGATAACAACGAACCCGAGAATCGAAGGCGGAAAAGACATCTCTATGAGTACTATGGAAGGAACTTGGGGGATAAATGAAGACACTTTTCTTCTTGCTTTGTCCGGCACTGCCGGCGAGCGGATTTGCGCGTGCCGTGGGGGATGCGAACGATCCTGTATTGTCGTCCTATTTTGTCGTGCCGAAGGATCAGAGCACGATGCGAAGTATTGCGAAAGTTTTCGAGGTCGAGCACCGTCGCGCCAATGGGTATGAAATCATCGTTCCAGCGCATCGGGCGCAAGAGCTTCTAGCACTCGCTCCAGAGGCTCATCTCATCGAATTCGATATCAATGCAAAGTACGATCGTCTGAATGGCAAGTGGCTCGCCGGCTATCACGATTTTACAACGGTCGAGAGTGAGCTTCGGCAAATCGCTAGCGCCCACCCGGATCTGGCAACTTTCGATGTTTACGGAAAATCCAAGGAAGGGCGCCCGCTTTTCGTCTTGAAGCTTGCCGGAAACGCCAAGCAAAACCAGCCGGAAGTGATGCTTACCTCCGCAACCCATGGGGATGAGCTGATTGGCGTGGAAGTGCTTTTCGGAATTTTGAATGGGCTTGTCTCAGGGTACGGAAAAGACACGCGGGTGACAGACATCGTAAATCACCACACGATTTACTTTATTCCCGTTATCAATCCCGATGGCTACATCCGCAAGCAGCGTTATGCAAATGGAGTGGATCCAAATAGAGAATACCCCTGGCCGGAAACACCCGATCGCAATCCCAATGAGTGCATCAAGGCGGTGATGGATTTCTTCGCTCAACACGACATCAAGGGCTCCATCGATTACCACGCCTCGGGAGGCATGATCATGTTCCCCTGGGCCTATACCGAAGATTCAGTGGCGTCAGTTGATGCAAAAGCGTTCGAGGAGGTTACCCGTCGGATGGCGGCCACGAATGGTTACCAGCACGGCCAGATTCCAGCGCTTCTATATACGGCGCCCGGATCGAGTGCGGACTACTACTACTGGAAGAAGGCCAGTCTTTCCTTGGGGCTCGAAATTGGGGATTCGAAAATCCCTTCGGCAAGCCAGATCGGAAAATACGTTAAGGAAAATTTGGAGGCGGCCTACCTTTTCATTGAATCTCTAAAATAAGAGTCTCCAAAGTCTTTTGAACGGGCTGCTATGCAGCCCGTTTTTTTTCTGCGAACATTTTCCCTCCCATGGGGTCTTACTTTCAAATGAACGATGAAGCTCTGCTGCAGCGCACGCTCGCCGGAGAGGCCGCGGCCTTTGAGGTGCTTTACCGACGCTATGCGCGCCGCCTTTTGGGTTTCTTATTCGGGTTTTTGCATTCGCAAGCTGAAGCGGAGGAGGTCTTGCACGAAACTTTCCTGGCGCTTTGGGAAGGGAAATGCATGGAAGAGGTCCTGAGCGTGAAGGCTTGGCTTTTTACTGTCGCAAGAAATCGGGCACTGAAGAGATTGAGAGGGCGAAGGCTTTACGTGGTGGGGGTGAACGAGTCGGTGAGCCCAGAAGACAATTTTGTGGAGAAAGAATCCGAGTGCGCAATGAATGTGGCGGTCGAGGATCTTCCTCCCCGTCTTTTGGAAGTCTACGAGCTTCGCAAGCAGGGGAAGAACTATCAAGAAATTGCCCATTCACTTGATGTTCCGCTAGGCACCGTGAAATCGCGCATGCATGTGCTAGTGAAATTTCTGAAGGAGCGAATGAAACCATGGACTGTCAATTAATCGACGATAAATGGGTGGCTTTCCACCTAGGCGAGAGCGGGTCGGATAGACCGCTCTTGGAAGCGCACTTGATGGATTGTTCTTTTTGCCTCAAGAGCTTTCTCGCAGTGAAGCGCCAAGAGGAAGTGGCAGACAATCTGGGTTGGGAGCCCCCTCCAAGCCCCGTGAAAAAATTACCTTCACAAAGGTATGCCGTACCTTTTGCGGCGGCGGTGGTGGCGGCGAGTGTGATTTGGATGGGGACGTGGGCGTTGAAAGATCCGGCGCCTGATACTCCGGTAGAGGCGAATACTTGGGCCGGGGCAGAGCCTTCGAGTCATCATTTTTTATAGGAGGTCCTTATGAAAGCGTTTCTGGTTATGGCTTTCTGTACATCGATATGGGCGGGATCTGCGCCTAGGTTTTCAAATGGTGCCGCCACTTTTGAGCGCGTGAAGTCCGAACTTTTGAAGCACTACTATAGAGAGGGATTAAGTGAGGAAGAGATTTACCAAGCGGCTATCCGGGGTCTGATGAAAGAGTTAGATCCGGACCTTTCCGAATGGAATAGCCTTCTCACACCGAAGGAATATGGAGAGATGCAAAGCGATCTGAAAGGAAAGATCGTAGGCGCCGGTGTGGAAATTCGATTTGAGCCACAGAGCGGGCAGAGCGAAGTTCTCTATGTAGTTCCGGATTCTCCCGCCGAAAGAGCCGGCGTTCGTCGGGGAGATCGAATTTTGAGTGTCGATGGAAGGCAATACGCAGGAAGAACTCTCGCCCATGTTGTCGAAGCGATTCGAGGAAGTGAAGGCGATCATCGAAAGTTGACTCTTCTTCGAGGTGATGAAGTTCTGACAAGGAGAGTCGTTTTGACGACGATTCCCTTTGCCGAGGTAACCTTGAACTGGCCCGAAAAGGAAACGGCTCTCATTACTCTGAACTACTTTACACAAAATACGCCTGGCCATCTTGAAAGAGTTTTGAACGAGGTGAAAAAGGCGAAGGCGTTGGTCTTGGACTTAAGAGGAAATATGGGGGGGGCTTTTGATTCGGCAGTGAGCTCGGCTTCTCTCTTGATTCCGCAAGGGAAGCCTATCGTTCGGCTGATGAAACGCGGAGAGAAGGAAGAGATTCTACGTTCCTCAAGGAACCCCATCCTTTCCCAAATTCCTTCCGTGGTTCTTATCAATGAAGAGACTACTTGTGCCGCGGAATTTCTTGCCATGGCATTGAAAGAGCAGCTGGGCGCAACCGTGGTAGGAGCGAAGTCCTTCGGGAAGTGGAGTATGCAGAAGGTGGAGACTCTCGGAAATGATTTTGCGATGAAATACACTGTCGGACTCTTCAAGTCTTCCGAGGGAAAAGATCTTTCCGGGGTAGGGATATCCCCCGACGTGGAAGTACCCTTACCGAAAGATCAAGTGAGAAAGCTGCAACGCCTATCCGATATCAAGGCGAGGCTCGAACAGGACGCCCAGCTACGAGCTGCTCTGCGAGTGGTTAAGTCCTAGGTGCAGGATGCGCCAGACCATCTTCTCGTAAGAAAAGCCTGCGAACTCGGCGGAGTCGGCGAAATCCTCGTCTCGCCCGATATGGGGATTCGGGTTCGCTTCGAGAACGAAGATCTCTCCCTGAGAGTTCATGCGTAAGTCGATTCGAGCGTAGCCCGTGATTCCCAATGCCCGGTAAGCATCGAGACAAACACGTTGAATCCTATCCTTTTGATCTTGAGTGAGTCCTTCCGCAGGGCCCGAGGTAATTCCATAGCGTTCCTGATAAGCGGGATTCCATTTTACGCGGCGGGTGGCGATACGGGGTAAATCCTCCGGGGCGTTCTTGAAAAGAAGCTCCCAAACTGGAAGAGTCTGTGGCCTTAAGTTTCCCCATACTCCGACGTAAAACTCCCGGCCTTCGATATAACTTTCAACCAGCGCGTCCGTTCCGACGCTTTCGTGGATGAAATCGATTCTCTCCCGCAATTTTTCTTCATCCCGCACGATAGACGCTTTTGCGATTCCCAATGAGGCGTCCTCGACCAACGACTTCACGAACAAGGGAAATTTCAGACCCTCTGGCCGGCGAGCTTTTCTCTGTTTGGGGATGCAAACAAAGTCAGGCGCCGGAATCTGGTGGAAAGAGAATATTTTCTTAGCGAGCGCTTTGTCGCGCGCCAACATCAATCCCCGCGGGTTGCATCCGGTGTAGGATGTTCCCATTAATTCTAAATAGCTTACGACATTCTGATCGAATAAAGTGTTGCCGTCGAATTCGTCCAAAAGATTGAAGACAATATGGGGTCGAAAGGATTCGATGGAGCGCTGAATGGGTTCTAGATCGGAGCCGATTCCCTGGACAAGGACGTCTTGCCCGAGGTTTTTTAAGGCTTGGACGACATCCCACTCCAGTTTCCAATCCACCTTTTGCAGATCCGTTTTCCCAATGAGCTCAGGTGGAACGTGATCCGGATAGGTGAGCAACAGAATGCGCAATTTTCGAGGGGCGATTTGCATTACTTTGTGTACTTATTATTTTACCAGAAGAGAAACGTAGTCCGTCGAATTTCCCGCCGCGCGCTCGGTAATGCGAGTGGGGATGACATACCCGTCTTTACTTTGAACCCGATCAAACCAAAGGATGCGGATGAGGTTCCCAGAGCGGCTATAGAAAGCTTCCTTAAGGGGAAGAGAGTTCTTTTCTTTAGCCCAGTAGTAGATTCGCCCCCACTGTGCGGGCGAATTTCTTTTGGGAAGGCATTCGATGAGGACCGTATGATCTCTGGGATTATGTTTGACGGTGCGGTGAGTGTAATCGCGCGATAATTTCGCTCGGGAAACCCACCCTCTGGCTTTCAGGCGTTTGAGGGAGCCCTTATGTCGAACGGTCAGTTCTCCTCGCGTGCGTGCTGCCAGGCCCTTTAGTTTCTTTTCTCCACTGAGAATGGTTTCCGTCGCATGATCCTGTGCGTGAATAGAGGAAAGGCAGATGAAAATAAGGTGAAAAACACAAAATCTCACTTTGGTCCTCCGTGCCTGCGCCTCACTTGATTGTACTGAGGCACCGTGGACGGAAGAGCGGAGGAATCATCAAGAAATTGGCACAATTCGATGCGGCGCGCACTACTGCATTCGACGGTATAATGAACAAATATGAGAAAAGCGGCCTGGGTTGAAAAGTTAGGAAAGACCTGCAACTTTTTGACTCCCCAGCTCGTGCTCTTTTCTCTTTTCCGCGTGTTCAACGGCTTATTGATGTTTCTGGCCGAAATTGGTCTCGCTTTTTTCCTTCTCACCTTCTTTCAAAGACTGCAGGGTGATGTTCCCCGCTCCATGACTTGGTTTCCTGTCGTCGACAAAATGGGGTTTGGAGCCTTTCTCCTGTGCTTTTGCTCACTCGTTCTTCTCAAAGGCGGGCTCGAGTGGGCGGAGTCCTATGTGGCGCGTTTCAGCGATGAGTATTTCAGGGGCACTCAGAGAAAGCGCCTTCTTGAGTGGCTCTTTTACTCCCGTTCCGTGGATCAGGTTCAATTGGTGGAGCTCTTCTTTCCTGGAATCGAGCGATCCACTATTGCCCTAGGCGGAGCCCAGGTCATGCTTCGGCAGGTGGTCCTTATCGTGCCGCTATTGGTCACTTTGTTTTATCTTTCAGTGCCCCTGACCCTTCCCTTGCTGGGAATTCTCCTGGCTGTATTCTTTCCCATTCGCATGATGGCGCGTAGAGCGCGGGAGACGGGCACTCTCTACTACGAACATGCGAATCACCTTCATCGACGGCTTGTCATGACGACACGAAACCTTCTTCTCATTCGAATTCATGCCATGATCGAGGATGAAAAAACTAGGGTTTGTTCCGCGGTTGAGGGAATGTTGCGAGCTAGCCACCGCTTTGCTTTTGCCTCCTCGACATCGGGAACTTACGTGTATCTTGTGGGGACGGCACTTGTGGTCGTCATTGGGGGCATCAGCAAGAGAGTCTCTCCGGAAGTGGTTACCCTGATGATTCCCTATCTGTACATCCTCAATCGTTTACTTACTCAGACAATGTTTTTAGTCAGCCAATGGCCTCACTTTCGATTCTACTACCCTTCACTTTCTATGCTCGGAAAATGGTGGGCGGATCACTCTCACGACGGGGTTCGAGGGCGGGAGCTCTATCTCCGGTCCTCCGAAAAGTGTTTCACTGAAGTTCAATCCCCCTTCGGCTGGAGCGTGAAAAATATCGAATTTTCTTTCCCGCAGGCAAAGGAGCCCGTCTTTTCGGGGTATTCACTGGATATCCCTCCGGGTAAGGCAACCGTGCTCATCGGAGAATCAGGGTCTGGAAAAAGCACCTTGATCAATCTTTTGATTGGTGAGGCATTCCCTACTAAGGGAGAGATCTTCGTGAATCACAAGGGCGAGTCATTTCCCATTCAAGCGTGTCGGGATGAGGTTCTTTCTCGAATCGGTTATGTGGGCGCGGAGAGCTTTCTTATCGGAGGAACTCTTCGCGAGAATCTCACCTATGGCTTACGACGAGAAATTACAGAGAACGAGTTAAAAATTGCGGTCCAGAAGGCCCATTGCGAGTTTATTTTCGATCACCCACTTGGATTCGAGCACCGTCTATCGGATCAAGGGGAAGGCCTTTCAGCCGGGCAGAAACAAAGATTGTGTCTGGCACGCGCACTGTTAAGAAATCCCAAAGCCCTGATTCTAGATGAGGCTACTGCCAATTTGGATGAGACCACGGAAGCCGCACTGGTGGATACCTTGGCTTCGCTCAAAGGCCAGATAACGATGGTGTGTGCCACCCACCGAAAGGGCTTCCTTCGCCTTGCTGATCATGTCGTCGAATTAAATAAGCTCCCGTCCTCGCCAAAACTGCGGGTGGCTACGTAGACTCCCAATTTTTCCCCTCAATCCACACCTGGCGGGTAAGAGGCCTGGCATTATAGGTTGAGGACATCGTGGCCCCATAGGCCCCCGCTTCTCGAATCATTAGAAGATCTCCCGCCTTCAAGTCCGGTAACTGTCTTTCGAATCCAAGAGTGTCCGTCGTCTCGCAGATGGGACCCACTACATCGGCCTTGATCTTTGCAGCCCCTTCCCGAACGGCCTCGATGCGATGATAAGCGCCGTAAAGAGCAGGGCGAAGGAGATCATTCATGCCGGCATCCACGACGACAAAAGTTTTCCCAATAGTGCGCTTTACTCGAATGACTCGTGTGAGAAGGATTCCCGCTTCCGCCACTAGTATGCGACCTGGCTCGAGTAAAAGCCGCAGATGGGTCGGGCGTAGGACATCGTGCAGGGTCTTGGCATAATCGGATAGCTTTGGTGGCTCTTCCGCTTCATAGCGAATACCGAGTCCCCCTCCCAGATCCAGTTCGCGGAGCTTCACGCCTAAATTCGAAAACTCCTGGGCAAGGCTCACCAATTGCCGGGCTGCCTCGCGAAAGGGATTGAGATCTACAATCTGACTTCCCAAATGGCAGGCAATGCCTTTCCACTCGAGATGGGAATTGGAATGAAACCGTTTCACGAGCTTAAGCGCCGTTTCCCTATCCATTCCGAATTTCGTATGGGCCAGCCCCGTTGCGATATGGGGGTGAGTGTGGGGATCGATATCCGGATTGAGCCTTAGAGCAATCGGCGCCTTTTTCTTCAGAGCCGAGGCGACTTCCACGATCTCTTCCAATTCCTCGGCCGATTCCACATTGAGGCAAAGAATTTCCTTCTCCAGGGCTCTTTTAATTTCGGATCGGGTCTTTCCCACTCCGGAAAAAAGGATCTTTTCGGCTGGAAAACCATGGGATAGAGCTAGTTCCAACTCTCCCCCGGAAACTACATCGGCCCCGAGTCCTTCCCGGGACAACAATTCCAAGATTTTCGGGCACGCATTCGCCTTGACGGCAAAGCAAGAAAGGGTCGGGTAAGATCGGAACGCCTCTTTCCAGGCCCGCGCACGATCTAGCAGTGTCTGGGAAGAATAGCAGTAGGCGGGTGTGCCAACGACCTGGGCCAATTTTTCCAAGGATACCGACTCCATCCACGCGATTCCTTCTTGATAACGGATTGTCATGGTTCCTCATTTTCCAAGGTTACTCTGGATACGGTTGTGCTATGCGTCAGATTAGAGGCAGGGATGAGGGGCAGTCGAGTCATTATTATTGGTGCGGGTCCGAAAGCGATGGCCATCGCAGCAAAGCAGACTGCTTTGGCCGAGCTAGGATTTCCCGTTCCTGAACTTCATATCATAGAACGATCCGAGGTGGGCGCCCACTGGACAGGCAGGGGCGGGTTCACGAACGGGGAGTTAACACTCGGAACTTCTCCTGAGAAGGACATTGGATTTCCTTACCGTTCGCAAGTTTGGGGCGATTCTCTAAGCCGCAAGATTGATCGCAGGATGAAGGATTTTTCCTGGGCAAGCTTTTTGATCGATCAGGGCGAATACTCCGACTGGATTGATAGAGGACGGCCTGCCCCCATACACTCCAAGTGGGCGCAATATTTACAATGGCTGAGCCCGCAGGTCACCCGTCGCACCCGGTTCTATTGCGGTGAAGCGATGCGAATCGAGCTGGATAGAGATCAATGGAAAATCACGGTCCAGCACGCGGATTCCTCCCTTGAGATTTGTGAAGGCGATGGACTCGTCATGACGGGCCCGGGCCGAGTCCGTACACCTGAGCCGCTTCCAAATGACGACCGATTGCTTACCATCGAGAGTTTTTGGAGTCGCTACCGGCAAATCCTTTCGAGGGGCATTAAGAAGGTCGCTATCGTCGGCAGTGGGGAAAGTGCCGCGGCGATTGCTCTTGCACTTCAAAATACAGCCGAAATCACGTTGTACTCACCTAGAGGGATGGCCTATTCCCGAGGAGAGAGTTTTTTTGAGAATCGGGTCTATTCCCACGCGGAGAGAGAAAATTGGGTGGACTTGAGTCTCGAGGCGAGACGGGAATTTATCGCGCGCACCGATCGCGGCGTATTTTCGCAGTCGGCCCAAAATGATCTGAGTCGAGTGGAAAATTTCCACATTCTCCCCGGGCGGTACTGTGCCATCGAATCCGGCGGGGAAGAGATTCGATTGGTGAGTGAGTACCAGAATCGCCGCACGGTGCATGGATTCGATTTGGTCGTCTTGGCGCCGGGGGCTGACCCCTTGGGCTTCCTTAAGGAACGGATGCCTCCCGTTACGTTTGAGGAATTGAAAACTAGGGCCGGGGTTAACAGTTTTGAAGAGGAAGAGATCGAGCTCAAAATAGAAAGCACACTTGCAATCTCTGGTTTAAGACCGCTGCTGCACATTCCGATGCTGGCGGGAGTGACTCAAGGGCCGGGTTTCGCGAATTTGAGTTGCTTGGGCTCCCTTTCGGATCACATTCTCTTAGCCTATGTACCCCTTTGAGCCACAAAAGATTTTGCCGGAGAAGTTAAAGCAAGAGTACGGCATTTTCTGCCAGCGACTTTATCCCCAAGCCCAAATTCCTACCCCGTTCGGTGCGACATGGTGTGTTATCGAGCCCAGCGGGTCATCTACCCCTCACGATCACGATGAGGAAGAGACTTTCATGATCCTGGAAGGGAAGGGGGAGCTTTTGCTTGGGGATGAAAAAAGGCTGGTGCAGTCGAAAGATGTGATCTATATCCCTGCCTTCACCCGACATGAGATAAAAAATCTCTCTTCGGACGAGAATCTGGTATTTTTGTCGCTTTGGTGGAGGAATAAAGAAGATGAGTCAGGCCCCGAGCACAACCCGCATTGAGACCGTGAACGATGGAAACTTCGAGAAGGTAATCCCTTTAATCGGACAATATCAAAAGTTTTACCGACAGGTACCGGATGAGGCGCGCAACCGCCGCTTCTTCGGCCAGTTCGTGGGTGGGCACCACCCGATGGCGAGCCTTTTTGTGGCGAGCGGAGAAAAGGGCGAGCCCTTAGGCTTTGCCACTCTTTACTTCTTACCCTCGTCTTTGACGGCGCGGACGATTTGCATTTTGAACGATCTTTATACGATTCCCGAAGTGCGTGGCCGGGGCATCGCACGCCAGATGGTGGAGCATTGCCGGGAGTATGGCCGCCGCCGGGGGTTCTCTTCCTTGGATTGGCAAACGGAGCAATCAAACGCGACCGCACAAAGGCTTTACGACAAGCTCGGCGCCTCGCGCAGCTCTTGGTACACTTACACTTTGCCGAGCGGAACTGCCTGACGGCGAGTGAAGTGGAAAAGGAGGAGGGCAACCACTCCTCCTGCTGTGTCCGCCACACCATCTAGGAACTCACAGTCTCTACCGGCGAGCATCTGAGAGAGTTCGTCTATTAATGCATAGCAAATGAGAATGGCGAGGAGCGAAAGAGACCTCCTTGGAAGGCGGGGAAACGCTTCGAGAATCAAAAGCCCAAGGCCTAAGTACATTCCGAAATGAACGCACTTATCGAATCCGGGGAAAAGATCTACGGATGGGATCGCCGAAGGGGGCAGATGGGTCGCGGTGAAACAAGCTATCCAATAAAAGGGCAAAACCCATCGAGCGAGCATCTGCCAAAGTATATCATTTTCCCGGACCCGCGCCCGCGCCGGCACTTGCAACCGCTTGGTGGACGGGTTGGCAATTGTGATTACCTGGTCTCGTCACGGGATCGGAAATGAGAAGGGCCGCCGCCGTGGTCGCAACGGTTCCCACTGCTTTTACCACCTGAGTTTGAACGGCCGGCTTCATTCGCCATTGGCTTTTCATCAGAACCGACGTGCCGTGTACATCCCACGTGGGGACTTCCTCCCCTTCCGCTGAATGGCCATGGCCGCCCTTTACGAGTTGCTCCGGCTTCAACACGGCGTCTCGAATATCGCCGCCAAATGCTTTTAGCTCTTGCGAGAGTTGTTCGCGTCCTTCCGCAGTCTCCGCTTTCGGATGGAGCTCGAATCTCTTTAAATTCAAATCGCCTTTTTCGGTCTTACCCAGTTCGAGCCTTGCGAGCGTTTCGTGATTCTTATCCTGGATGCGAAAAGCCAAATCTTCGGCGGGAATCTGCACGGTACCGGCCGAGCCCTTTTTCATCGCTTCAGTCAGCCGATCGTAAGCCCCTCGCTTTTCCATAAGTGCATTCCAGACCTTGTCCGCCCCAACGGCTTTTGCGAGCCATCCGCCCACTTTCACGAGGGCCATTTCAATGCGATAAACTGTTTTTTGATAGATATCGGTCTTTGCAGTAACCAAGGCCACCCAACAGAATGTTTCTGTTAGTGCATCGACTGGAACGATGCCCGTGGGCACCGGCACCATGAGAAGTCCGCCCCAGGAGGCAAGTGCCCAATTCACTGCGGTGGGAAAAGCCCCCGAATTTGCGGCAGCGATCATCGCCGGGCCAATGACCGTCGACTCGGCGACATGAGCGCCGATCATCAGAGCGGCCCCATTGAAAAGGACGGCACCTACGGGAACCTTCGATACTTTGGAAGCATCTCCGGCCGCGGCGTTTACTTCCCGGCGCCCGACTCGAAGCCTATGATTGAAATTGAGTTTATCGGCGGCCTGTTGTCTCTTCTGGGCGAACCAACCGAGTGAGGCCACATCATGCTCGAGCTCGAGTTTTTGCTCGAGTGCCTCCATCTTCGCGGCAATACTGTCGGGAGCTTCCCCTTCAGATATTTCCGTCGCGACGGTTTTACTGATGCTAAGAACTACGGGCTCTTCGTCGTCGGCCCAAGCGAGCGGAGCTAGGCAAAGGCAGAAAATCAGCGCAAAATTTTTCCAAACCCCCATTAGATTTTTCTAGCCCATGGTGCAGTAACGAGATGTGTGGCTATTTCCTCCCCCTCGAACTATCAACCCTCTTGGTCTTTTACCTGCGGCCCGTCCCGGCGTGGCGTTACTGGACCGGCTACTGCTGCCTCCTTGTAGTCCTCCCACCCTGTCGCGGGCGGCTCAGATAGCAAGATGCCTCGACGAAGTGCCGCGACTTCCGGCATGTTTGGATTCTGCATGTGAGGCTTATCAAGCTTTGCCAATGCAGTGAAAATACCTTGTTCGGTCCTCGGCTCCGTGACCTCGACGCGGATTATTCTTCCTTTGTTGGGATCTCCCGGAGACATGGAGGCGAAGGGTTTCCAGTATAGATAGCGTTTTCCATCGTCACCGCGTCTCGAATAAGCAAGGCCCATACGAGCGGCCCAGCCTTTCATGCGATCTCTGCCCGGATTTTCTCCCTGGACTGGAGCGGACAAGGACATTTCACGCCAGCGTTGCAGGCGCTCCATGAGGTCCACGGTATTTTTCCCGCCGTCTTCTTGGGCTATTATGAATTTCTTTACGGAGTCGGGGTCCCCCGTCTCTTTGAAGGAAAGGGCTCCCGTGGTTTTATCCCGGATAACCATCTCCTCGAGCTGGGGAAGAAGGCCTTTGTCGGGCGCCCAGTTCTTTTTCAAAGCAGCCGCATAGCCCGATACGACAGGGTTATTCGGATCATTCTCATTGAGCTCCGTAATTCTCTTGTCCTTTACGGCCAAGACAGCATCGAGCCCTTTGACGATGTCGCTATAGAGTAACTTTGCTGCGGCCTTTAACTTGGGGCTTAGATCCAAGCCATCAATTTTCTCGATGAATTTGGAGATAGTGTCTCGATAGATCGGGCGTTTTTCTGTCGGTACGCCGGCAAGGAAATCTCCTAAAAGTCTTTGCTGCGCAGTAGGGTCGGCAGAAATGTACTCCATCGCCTTAAATTGGGAAGCTCCGAAGAGACCTCGTAGAATGCCTGCCTGAAGGTCGATGGTCGGCGACATACCTGCCGTCAGGGCATATTGCCGAGCCAAGAGGTCGTCCGCATTTTCATTGGGTTTATTATCACGAGCCTGGCGGGCCATTTCCAGGTAGTCCCCTTGGAGCGCCATAGTGCCCATTTTTTCGATGAGGTTTCCCCTTGTTCCAAGACGCGCTTTCGCTGCGTTGAGAAACTTCGCCATCCCTGCGGGATCCTGCTCTTTCCCCTCGGGGCGAAAGAGCTGGTTCGCGCGAATAAAGAGCGCGGGCCCTTCTAACTTCACTAAGTCGGCCAAAATCTTTGCGACTTCCTCAGGGCCTCCCGCAGCCGCGATGACGGCCCCGTGCTCGGCCATAAGGTCTGCAACGGAAATGGGGCCTGCCGGCGGCGTCGCCGGATCCGCCTCAGGCGGTGCTCCATCCGTGGGGCCTTGGACTACGGGCTTTTCGCCTATTAAGATCTTGTGAAGAGCCTCGAGTTTTTTTCCTTTGAGGATCTTTTGCTTCTTGATGAAATCATAGACCGCTTGTTTGTCCTCGTCCTTTGCAAGATCCTTTAGCTGATTGCCGAAGGCGTCGAAGATTCTTTTTTCTTTTTCCGGATCAGACTTCATGAGGCCCTGCATGAACTTTGCGAAATCGGCGGGCTTCTTCGCAAGTTCCTTGAACTCGCCCTTGGTCAAGAGATCCTTCAAGATCTCTTCCTTCACCATCTTGTCGATGAGAGACGTTGCGCTTTGGTGACTGGAGATCAAGTCGGTGGAACTCTGAGCGATCGAAGCCGTGTAGGATTCTACAAGCGCTTTCTCATTCTCGTTCAAGCCTACCTGCTTCTTCAAGAGCTCCTTGGAATCCTTTTTCTTCTCAGCCAATTCCTTCAAGCCCGCGATGCCTTTTTTAATGGCCGCTCGGTGTTTCTTATCCTTGGCTTTCAAGGTGCCGTCAGGAATTTTCGCTTGGCGAACCCCAATCGAATCCATAAGCAACTTCATCGCATCGGCCTTACCTGATGGTGGAATCGTCCCATTCGTCGGAAAATAGCCGTTCTCGATAAGCTTTTGCAGAGCACTGCGAAGGTCACTATCTTGCGCCGCTATGTCTCTTAAGTTTTGAGAGGCGTTTTGAAATTGCTGGGAAGGTTCTCCGCCTACGCCGAAATCATTTGCGTCGCGCAAGAAAGAAATATTACTTTTATTCGCCGTGGCTGCGGCCTTTTCCTCATCGGAAAGGCTAGCTAACGCGACTTCCCCCGAAAGCAGCTTCAAAATAGGCTGACGAATATTCGGATCGGGTGAAAAGTCATCCTTATCGAATAAGGCGAGAAGTTCCATGGGTGAAATCCCATGATCGGAAGCCACCTTCATGAATTCTCTTAGGAGCGCTTCGCGCGTTACACGATCATTTATTGCCTTCGCGGCGTCTTTTTTTAGTTTGTTGCCCAGTCGAATAATATCCTCTTGAGCCCCAAAGCCGAGCCTAGGACCAGTGCCGACCTCGCGTCCGGCTACTTTCATGATGCGGTCAATCTGAGCTTCTCTACCCGCATCCAAATGCGTTCCGGGAATTTTTCTCAATAGCGCCACTGTCTCCGGACCTGATTTTCCGGGGGTGAGTTGACGAAGACCATTCAAACCTGTCTCCATGTCCTCGCGCTTACCCTGGTGGATATTTCGAAGTGCATTCATCGCTTCGGTCTCTTTGCCCTTCAGCTCGGGAGCTGCGGCTACTAGTTTCTCAGAAATCAATTTATCCAACGCCTCGCCGATCGCCTTAGTGCGGCGGCCGTCATCCTGGCCTAAATTCAAAAAGGCGTTCTGGGTGAGAATATCTCGGATGTTGTACGTAAGGCCGTACTCATCGGTCTCCTCGAGGAGCTTTTTCATTTCACGCTCTACGAGTTCCTTGAGGCCGGCAGTGTAGGCGGAGGCCTTTCGGATATTGGAAATGGCTTGGAGAAGAATTTCTCTACCATCTTCATCCTTCAGCAACTCCGCCAAACGGGGAATTCCCATGCGCTTTGCAGCCATTTCCAAATTTTTAATGAGCTCGGCTTCTTGTTTTTTCTGCTCGGGATCGATTTTGTCGGCGTCCCTAAGAGTTACCTTGGGCTCTTGTTTTTCGGCAATTTTTTCTATTTCTTCAATCTTGTCCGAGGAAAACCCAATATAAGGAGACATCAGAATAAAGAGAATATCCTTTGCGTCCGTGCCTTTTAGCGTAAGGGCGGAAACGACGGATTCTTCGATGACTCCTGCCCCTTGCTCCGCTATCTGATCGACAATACTCCAAAACGCTCCAGCGGATTTTCCTAGCCGGGTTTTAATCAAATCTGTGAGCTCTTTGCTTCGAAATACCGGCTTCACTTTCGGAGCCGGTGTGGCGCCAGGATTCGGCGAGTCCGTCGTATGCCCAAAGGCAACCGTACCCGCGGTCATCGAAAAAATCAGCAATGCGGAAAAAAACAAATGCAAAGAACGCATCTCATCCCCCGAAAAATTTACGTATTCAAATGGAGCGTGAACCGACGTGAAAAGGAACCCCACCCTTGAAAGTTGCAAGGTCAGTACCACGGAAAAGAGGAAAAAACCCCCGGTGAGGAGGCCCGTCTAATCAAGCATCTATCTATAATTCCCCCGGAATACATTCGAGCGTCGAAAAGGAAGACACGGGTGTCACGCCCAGACGCTCAGGGAAGGGAATTAGGTAAAGCAATAGGGAATCAATAGGTTATGGGCTTGGCGATCTTTTAATCATCGAGGGTGGGGAGGTGTGTAAATGCCTGTTGTGCGTGGAGCAAAGAGTCGTGAGATTTTCTAGGGTGTCCGCTCCTCCAAAGGCTCTTGGCGTCTTATGATGCACATGAAGCCAACGCCTTGATGAGCACCGCCTTCCAGTAGGAGTAATGAACGTGCACTGGGCTACGTCCCTCTTTGCGACCTGAGTTCTCACACTTGGTCGCGCAACCAATTTCCGTTGCAGAGGATCTGCTTTCTTCAGGAATAAATCCACCATCGAGGAAATCGCCTCTTCAAGAGTGCAAGCCTTACCCATTTTTTGACTAAGAAGATCCTTCACTCTCTCAAGTTTCGATTCAAGCTCTGGGCTAACCGCCAGGTGAATTTTCTCCTGGGGGAATTTATCGGGGAAATGGATCTTAAGCTCCTTATCCAGCTCTCGTTGAGGAAGCTCTTTCGCTTTCTTGAGCCAAACATCTTTATTGGTGGGTGTCAGGTGAGGGTCCACGCGCCTTGCGTTAGTGGTGTGAATCTCTCCCTTATCGATCATCACTTTAAGTTCGGGAACCTCTCGCATCTTTCTCGTGATTCCCACGTACGTGTAGGCTTGGGTGTCGCTCAATGAAAGGGCCTCTACACAATAAATGTGAAATGAAGAGTAGGCCATCTGGTCATAGACTCTCTCTCTGTCGACGTCCAAAAGGGCCTGGAGCAACTGGCTCTCACCTTGCTTGAAATCCTTCGCTGCAACCACTGCCATTTCATGAATCTGTTGAATCTTTGTCATGAAAAAGTCTTACCACGACTTTTTTGACCACACTGGAAGGCCACACGATCGACGATCAGAAGGTGAGGAAAGATTTTCGAGAAAAATAACGAAGGAAGCTATTAGAGATAGCAATAAACACACAAGGGACGAAGAATTAGAAGGTCATTCAACCGATAAAAAATATCCGGAAATACGTCGTCAAGAAATATTTTGGTAGCGCAACCAACCCGCGTGGCCGGCTTTCGTGGGCCAGCCAAGCGGCCCGCGAAGGCCGTGCCCCACCAAACTAATTACTGAAGCAGCTCAGGCGGAAGGGAGGGACGCAAGATAGGTGTCGCGATACCGCCTTGGCGGAACCCAACGGAGCTCAAGAAAAAACTCGAGCCGGCGGGGCCGGCGATTCGGTGTTGCCCGCCGACTGCGAACTCCACGCCAGGGCGTACTCTTGTCAGGCTAAAGAATCTTCCGCGGGAAACAAGGTGGCAGTTCATGCATGCTTCGGACCTTGATGTCTCAGCATCACCCTTTTTCTCGAAAGTCTTCATCGTATATTCGCCGTCCCGGGAATCCACGAGTTGCACGGCTTCGAGGAGTGCCGGGTGTTCTTTTCCTGCGCTCCCCTGTCGAGGCGGCAAATAGAGAATGGAAAATCGCTTCGTGGGATCTTGAAAAATATAGGTATCCTGGCCTCGGATGGCGTGATGTCCGGAAACTTTATGTGCCGGCCAACGGGAAAAGACAAAGGGCATCGAGGCAATTTGTTGCGGCGTGAGCTGAATCGCAATGCGATCGATTAAGCCATCAACGATTTGGTCTAGGTTCGCACTGTTCTCCACCAGGAAGCGCGCGCGAGCGAGGGTCACGGGATCGGAGTCCCCGAGGGCGTTTAGAAGTTTGAGAATATTTTCTTTTTCGGCTGGATTGAACATTTCGGTTCTTGGGCCGAT
>JAHFAF010000029.1 GCA_023250715.1 Pseudobdellovibrionaceae bacterium
TTCGTCGTTTTTCGCGATTCCCAGCCCTTGAAATCCTCAGGTTTAATGGTGTTCAAAAATAGAATCGTGCTCTGAATGCGCGCTTGAAGCTCTGGAAGGGTGGTCTCCTTATCCTCGTGCTTTGGCGCCTCTTTTCCGGTGAGCTTCGCGGCAAAGAATTTTGCCGTATCACAGGTGATTTGAATCTGCCGTGTGAAATCGAACTGGTCGGGAGCTAAACGGGTAACGAGAAGGTTTCCGACACTAAATTTTTTCTGATCCGCAAATGCCTGGGTTTTGTCCAGGATAGCGGAAAGGTTGGTCAGCATTCTTGTAAACTGGGGAACGAATTCATAGGCCATGGGGACCCTCCGGTAGAAAAGGTGTACCACACCTCGGCTTCAAGGTCGTTGACGCTTCATTACAAGGTTGATGAGTTCATCCAAAGAAGAGAGGTAATTGGAGCGATTATTCTTCCCCATCTTCGCCGGGCCGAGGCCGATCTCTCCCCGCTGGCGGAGCTCGGAGAGAAGCTCCCGAGTCGCTCGTGCGTCTCCAATATTGTCCGCATCCAAAATTCTGCCCCGCGGATCAATTACGAAAACCGAATTCTTGATGACCCGATCTGCAAGAAGGATATCTGCGGTGACTACGATGTCGTTTTCTTTGGCGTGCTCGGCAATCCAATTGTCTACGGCATCGAACCCAGGGCCAGCGACTGCCGGTAAAATCCAATCGGCTTTCGGGAGGTGAATTGCGACCCCTGAGACGACGTGCACAGTGAGTTGATAGCGTTTTGCTACTTTGAAAGTGTCCTCTTTCACCGGGCAGGCATCGGCGTCGATATAAATCACCATGGAGCATCCGGGTAACATTTGGGGAATAGGTTTGCAATCACCCCGTTTCTAACTTTGGTCTAAATATATAGAACTATTAATTTTTATGGTGTGCTAATTGATTTGGAACAGGGCAGTGTGGTAATTACACTTCCCCGTGCGAGCCTTTTTAATAGATGACAATGTTTTCCACCGATCGAAATGGGAGAAGGCCCTTTCCCATTTGGAATTCAAATCTTTTCGCGATGTAAATGAGTTCGCCCGGCAATTTCCCGTTCCGCAAGCGAGGGAGAACACGATCGTCTTCTTGGATTATGAACTCAATGATGGATCGCACGCCGTGGAAAACGCTCAAAAGGTTCTTTCGCTCGGATTCAAAACCCTTTTTATTACTACCGCACACGATGTTCGATCGCTTGAGCCGGTTCCCGGCATCAGTGGTGTGCTTTCGAAGGAACCTCCAGAGTTCCTTCTGACGGAGAAAGAGGAGCGGGGCACTGAGAAAACTGCACCTGTGTCAGAGGAAAAACCGGCGACCATGAAGGCTAGCGATCTCAATTTAGAGGAGATACTAGAGTTTCGGCCGCAGGAAGGGAAGATCTTGGTCGGAAGCGATCGCATGCTCCTTTTTCGAAAAGGCGCTTTCGCGTCCTTGCGAAACATGGTCATCGATCAAGTGGGCCCCACACTTGCGCGCTCCATCCTTACTAAGTTTGCTTTTAGAAACGGACAGGATGATTACCATTTGCTCGCGAAAATGTTTCGCTGGGACACCGAGCAGGATCGCTTGGCGGCAGGGCCTATGATGCATGCATGGAGTGGCATCGTTTACGTCGAGCCCACCTTCATGGAGTACGACCGCGCAAAGGGCCACTTTCACTTCAAGGGAATCTGGAAGAATTCCTATGAAGCAGAGATTCACCTAGAATCCTTCGGTAAAAGCCCGACACCTGTGTGCTCGACACTTACCGGGTACGGATCGGGGTGGTGTACTGCTTTCTTTGGAAGCCCCGTTCTAGAAGTTGAAACGAAATGCGTGGCCTGCGGGGACGAGGTTTGCGAGTGGGAAATCCGATCTCTAAAAGACTGGGGAGACGAGGTAAAGGCCGAGAAGGAAGCTCTCTATGACACGCATGACTCCATCTTTCGTCAACTCGATCAAAAATCACAGGATTTAAATCTCCTGAATCGAAATCTCGAGAAGATTATCAAGGATAAGACGGATAGAAATCGGTATCTCGTACGTGTTCTATGCCACGATCTCTTGCCGCCCCTTGAAGTAATCGAAGAGATCACGCAGTTGAAAGATACGGAAATTCTACAGAACCCAGCGCTTCTTTCCCGGCTTCAGACATCCGTTGCTGCCTTGCGATCTTCTTTAGGGACGGTGAGGGCTTCCCAGATTCAGGAGATGGAAATTAAGAGAAACGACGGCGAAGCGGACGATTCCGTTTCCTTTGAAGAGATTACCAAATATCTGACGGCAGTTTTTCATTACAAACTGCAGCAAAAAAATTTGAAGGTAAAAGTCTGCGACGAATCCAAGGGAACGTCGGTAGTGGGAAATAGAATCACGATTCTCCAACAAGTATTTCAAAACCTTTTGTCAAATGCGATTAAGTTTTCACCTCGTGACAGCATTATCGAGATATCGGCTGGGCTTTCGGTGGATAAGCTTCTGGTAACTGTTCGAGATCGGGGAATCGGAATTCCCAAGGCGCAAAGAGATCAAATTTTCTTGGCCGATATTCAGGAATCCCGCCTCGGAACTCAAGGCGAGGAGGGAACGGGTTTCGGATTATCCATTGCGAACTACTTTGTAAAGCAGCTCGGGGGCTCGATTCTTATCGACAGCACCACAATCGATGAATCCTTTGAGAAGTCCGGTACGGTCGTGACGGTCCAACTTCCGCTTGGAAATCGCCGCTAAGTTATACGGAATGGCTGTATAAAATTTGGACAGAAGAACCCTTGTGATTTCAATAAGGTATTCAAATTAGGCCCGCCTATTTGGGAACTCCCCGCGTTCTTGTTTAGAATACGGCTGACTCTAGCCGCACAAGAATACACTTCGGAAATGGCCGAAAGAATGCATTCCCTCAAGTGAGGGCTAAAATGGGCGGGGGGCAGTACCTAAAATCAGCGAGTATCTTGATTTTTCTTTTTGCGTGGTCCACCCACGGATATGGAAAACCACGCCACACCGAATCCGGATCCGTTTCTCAGGAGACAACAAACAATTTTTTGGAGGAAACTGAGGGGGTCGATCAAGACGTGATCCTTCGCCGGTTCGAGGAGTCCAGAGAGATAGCAAAACTTTTGGACGTGCCCTTCAATCAAAAATTTATCGATAAAACGTTCGATTTCTTTTCCGAGCGTGGAATTCTAACAGACGACCCGAACGTGAGCCGCGAAGATATCGCAGACTTTCTAAAAGAGGTTGGGGGAAAGAAACCCACTGAGGAGTTAATTAGAATCGGCGAAGCTTTTGTCAGGGGAGAAAAAGACAAATTCGAGAAAGAAGAAAAAGAAAAAAGCGGTGGGGAAAAGGGAAGGGACGAGATAGGTTCGAAACCGGGGGATGGCAATCCATCCAATATTCCAATAAATCTCAAAAACGAAATCGCGGTTAACGAGTCTGCCTCCAAGGGAGGGAGTGGCGGAAGTGGTAATGGAGCATTTGGCAGCCCTAACGTCTCCCAAGGAGGAGGAGGGGGCGGTGATTCTCCTCCCATTCCCTCAAGTCTGCAAAATCAGCTGGTCGGTGTTCCTTCCAGTAGCTCGTCCCCCTTTCCGATGACTTCGCCTTCGTCGGGGGGGAGCTCCAAGGTCGAGGCTTTTAATGATCCTTTTTCGCGAAGAAAAAAAGATTTGAGTCCGTCCTCAGAGGTTTCTCCCTCCCGGAGCTCTGGTGAAAGTATTCGATCCTCGGAGGCAGGCGAACGATCAGTTTCTCCTCCGCCCATGCGAGTAATGATCACCACCACAGGGGATAAGACGACGCCCGTAGCGAATGTCGTGCCTCCCATTGCGGGGGTGGCTCAGAACGGTAAAGAGGCAGCCGCGGCGGAAGGAACTACCCCAATGCCCATTGGTGGGAATTTAGCTCAAGGCGCAAATTCAACGCTTCCGGTGACCCCGGTTATTTTAGGGGAGTTGCCTGAGAAGGCGGACGTTCCCCCCATTTTCGGATCTAGCTCGGGTGGCTCTGAAAAATCGGAAAGTTCTGGGGGGAGCTATGAGGTGGCGTCGACTTCTAAGAAATCTGGCCCAAAGGGATTACTTGAATTAATTCGTGCTTTTCTCGGCATGGGGTTTAGCTCTGGTCCGGCAAAGGAAGAGAACATGCTTGTCTCAGGAGAATTGGCAACGAGCCCCTCTTCGTTGGTAACCCCAGAAATCGAGCGAATCCCTGCGGCTGCTGAATTTTCCTTTTTGCCCAGCTTTGATTCCGATGACTTTGTTTCGTTCATGCAATCTGAGAATTCTTGGATCTACGGATCGGGAGTCCTGCTTCTAATCGCGGCATGCGCGTTCGTTCCTTATTACTGGCGTAAGAAGAAGTGATGGCTCAGACTAAGAAAGAATGGCTTGTTCGCACGTTTAAGAGGGAGATTTTGGGCCCCTACACGTTCGAGGAGCTAGTTGAGGCTTACGATGCGAATCAAATCAACCTTCATGATGAAATAGCGGTAAGTGAGGAGAGGTGGATCTCCGCCCAGACTCTCACATCCGCACGAGTAAGAGAGGCTGCCCGGAGGAAGGAGCCACCGCCTTCTCAAATGGTTTCTCAAATCATTTATGCCGAGAAGGCTCGACCTATGGAGCCAGCACTCTGGCACCTGCTCGCTACCTCTTTCATCGTTTTTGTTGTGGTGTTTTCCGGTGCAAGAATGCGCAAAGCCGAGGCGGAGAAACCCCTGGTCGTATTGACACAACCGAATCAATCGGCGGCCACCCTTTCCATTTTGCTGAAAGGCAGGCAATTCAAGGAAGCTCTTCAATTTCTTCAAGCGCATGAGGCTTCGATTGCAAACTCAGCTTCCTTGCAATTGATCCATATGGCTCTTTCCATTCGCGAGGGGAGAGATCTCGAGAGCGTTTCTAATGCGCTGATGAAGTTAGAGCGGCGGATGGAGCACTCAGATGAAGTTCAATTTTGGAGAGGCTATTACCTAATGAGAAGAGGAAATTACGATGAGGCTAAGATAGAATTTCTGGGTCTTCTCCCGAAACGGCCGAATAGTGCCTCCTTGAACTACAATTTAGCCTGGGCCTTTTTCGAATTGGGCGAAAAAGAAAAGGCCGAGACCTATTTTAAGATAGCTTCTTCGCTAGACCCGGAAGGAGTTGCGGATTCCACTCTTCAGCATCGCCTAGGTTATACCAATCGCACTCCCTCGGCGGGCACTCTTTATCCTAGCGAGCTTTCCTTGGAGTTCTTCGTTCCACTCAAGGGAATTTCTCTGAGATAGGCTTATAACACCGGAAATTTCTGGATTTTTCCGAAGGAAAGTGTTTTGGAATTGGCTTATGGACATTACCCGTCTCCTATTCCGCCTCTTTTTTATCACCCTGGTGGTGAGCAGCATTGCGCACGCTGATCTTGTTGAGGATCTCAGGCGGCTCGTGGGTCGGCTTCCTGCCCTGGGAAGAGTTGAAGGCCCTGTGGCCCTTGAAGATAGAGTTTTAATAGACGAGTACCGAAACGTTCTTGGAATGTGGCGAGACTTGACCGAAAAATCTCAGATTGATGGGAAACCCTTTCCGGTAAAAGAGCTCGAGCTGGCGCTCACTCTTTTTCGAGCTTGTGAGCTGCCTCATTACCCCAGAGGCTTTCCTCCTTTATTACAGGGAACTCCCTACCTTACTCGATCTGCCGGCTATCTGGATTCACATCGGGAAGAGTTTCCAGAAGGGAGTCAGGCCTACGAGATCATCGAGGCGTTGGCAGGCATCGAATCTCAAATCGGAAAATTACTATTGTGGTATGGGCGCCAGGCACCCCTTGATAATCATTTTGATAATAAACAGCTCAAGCTATACCCCGTTCTTACTCTAAATGTGTGTTCAGGCTGTGCGTCTGGGGGGTGCCTGCGGGCCGTTCAACCCATGCTCGAACTCTATGAGCGTGAACTGAAGGCTCAGGGACTATCCCAAGTCGTATCGACAGCGAGTATCGGCTGTCTGGGGCGATGTGCGAATCGCATGGTTCTGCAAATTAGGCCGGGCCCGTTTGTAGAGGGCGAAGCGATCTATGATTCGTTGCAAACCGTTGCGCCTAGGCTTCTAGTGGATCACATGGAGCCTTCAAAGGTTCCCTCACTTGTCGCTAACCTCAAAGCCTCTTTGATTGCTACCGGCTATTTATCGGCAAATGTTTGTAGAGCCCCATTCGTAGAAATGGGGGGTGACGTTGATTCACTCAAGGGAATTTCTTTAAAATGAGTCCGGTCATTCCCTCTTCGAATCGATGGTGAAGGCATTCGTCTAGGTCCTTGCGCGTCTGTGAGCTCCAGCAATTCCATAGGGGCTCTGTCATCGATTTCAAATTTTCCGTGAGTTCGAGCTTGCTTGGAGTTCCGGGGGGATTTCCGGTCCCCTTTTGAATGTCTTGAATTTCCCGCTGAGTCTTCTTTGCGTAGTCATCCGCCTCTTTGCGGATCCTTTTGGCCTCCGCCTCCGCATCAGAGGTGATTTTTCTGGATTCTTGTTTAGCCTTTTTCACTTGTTCGTCTGCTTCAGAAGCCCGCGATCGAATATCTTGTTCGATACTTTTCAATTTCTGAATCGCTACGTCCTCGTCGGATTGCGGCACGGGTTTTCCGCCTGCCAGGGCCAAGGAAAGAAATATAAACAATAGGGGAGACGCCATGGAAATATTCTAACAGTTTCCTTTTAGGGATTCGAGTTCGGTCCAGCGGGCGTAGAGTTTTTCTATTTCTTGTTCGGTAGTGGCGATGGATTGGTAGAGCTCGGAGAGACGGGATGCGCGGGTTGAATTGTCGGGGTGCTCTGCTTCGGCTTTTAGCTCATCCAAACGGGTTTCCACTTCGAGGATCTTTCCCTCGATTTGATCGTACTCCCGCTGTTCGTTGAAGCTTAGTTTGGCTTTTTTCTTGGAGGTTGCGACGGGGGCTGGGTTTTTTTTGGGGGCGGGGGTTTGGTTTCGATACCATGTCTCCCACTGAGCCAGGCCCGCAAAGGAGACTAGTTTTCCCTCTTCCCCCGTAAAAGCCACGATCTGGGAAGCTACCTCGTCCAAAAAATAACGATCGTGGGTGACAAGGAGAACCGCGCCATCGAATTGAGTCAGGCAATCCGATAAAACATCGAGCGTCTCCACGTCCAAATCATTCGTCGGCTCATCGAGAACTAAGACATTAGCATCGTGGAGCATGAGTCGGGCGAGAAGCACCCGCGCTTGTTCACCCCCGGAGAGTTTACCTACCGCCATGTCGATTTGCTCTCGCCGGAATAGAAATCTATCTAGATACCCGTGAATGTGGACGAGTTTTCCTCGGTAATTCACCTGATCCCCATGTGGGCAAAGGGTCTTGCGGAGGGTTTCATTGGGGTCGAGGGTATCTCGGCTTTGTTCGAAGTAGGCCACCTTTAAGTGATCTGATCGCAGTAGCGTCCCCTTATCCGGCGCTTCTTGTCCCAATAAGACTCGAATCAGAGTGGATTTTCCACAACCATTCGTTCCTAAGAGTCCGATGCGGTCTTGGGGGCCTATAAAGAGATCGACGTCCTTAAAGAGGGTCGTGCTTGAATAGGATTTAGAAATTTGTTTCGCTTCAATCAGGCGTTTGGGTTTTTTATCGGACGATTGGAAGTCGATGCGGGCTGTGCGATTTTGATTTCGGTATTCGAGTTCCTCTACGTCGGATTTTAGCGATTCGGCTGCATGAATGCGAGCCTGTTGCTTTGTGGTGCGGGCCTTCGCACCCTGACGTAGCCATTCTGTTTCACGGCGAAGTTTGTTTTGAAGTTTCGCTTCGAGCTGGGCCTGAGAGGAAAGTAGCTCCTGCTTTCTCTCTAAGTAGGTAGCGTAGTCGCCGCGGACGTTTAGTAGTCCGTTTGGATTTCTTCGATCCAGCTCCAAAATTCTATTGGCCACCCGCTGAAGAAAAAGACGATCATGGGTGATGGTAACCGTAGAAAATTCAGCGCGAGAAAGAAAACTCTCGAGCCAAAGAATACTTTCGACATCGAGATGGTTCGTCGGTTCATCGAGAAGAAGTACTTGAGGGTCCTTCACTAGTTCTCGAGCAAGAGCCACACGCTTTTGCCAGCCACCCGAGAGATTTTCGACGGGCATTTTCACCCAATCGGTGAGACTGAGCTTTGCAATCAGCTCCTCTGCACGATCTCCTTGAATGGATTCTTCTACGGTTTTACCCGAGGGTAAAAGGGGTGTTTGCTCCAAGAAACCGATTCGAATCCCTTTTTGAGAGGATATTTCCCCGCAATCCACGGGAGTGAGCCCGGCAAGGATTCGGAGCAAGGTGGATTTCCCGGCCCCATTCGGGCCGATAAGGCCAATACGTTCCTTGCTCTCCACGACAAACGTAAGGCCCTCGAACAAAGGGCGGGCCCCGTAAGACTTACTGATTTCTTTGGCGCCTAGTAGGATCAACCCACTACATTTACAGCAAACGTGGGCTCTGGGGAATGGCAATGGGGGGAAAAGCTGGTAAAAAGAAGGGGAGTGAAACCAACTACATTAGATCTCAAAGAGGTCGCAACCAAGACTGTCGGGCATTATGAAGCAAATGCGACGCGCTTTTGGGAGGGGACTAAGGACCACGATGTTACCCAGAATTACGAGGCCTTGTTGGGTGCTCTGCCCAAGAAACAGGGCCTTCGAATATTGGATTTTGGCTGCGGCCCCGGAAGAGATTTACTTCACTTTAAGTCGCTAGGACACTTCCCCACAGGGCTGGATGGCTCTTCGAACTTTTGTTCCATGGCACGCGACTATAGTGGCTGCCCGGTACTGCACCAGAACTTTCTACAATTGGATCTTCCCAAGCAGTCCTTCGATGGAATCTTCGCGAATGCTTCGCTCTTTCATATTCCCCGACAAGAGCTTGTGCGGGTCTTGAGCGAGCTTCGCATCTGCCTGGTTCCACAAGGAGTTCTCTTTTCCTCTAACCCCCGGGGCAGCTCCGAGGGCTGGATGGAAAATCGCTATGGAGCATTCTTCGAATGGGAAGAGTACGAAGAGTATCTAAGGAAGGCGGGATTCGAGCCGCTCCAACATTATTACCGACCAGCGGGTTTGCCTCGCAGTGAACAGCTTTGGCTGGCGTCTGTTAGCCAGTTAATGCTTCACCCCGGCTAACAAATTAAATGGGAGTAGCTTATGCTCTGCCGGCATGAAATATGGCATGGCGTTATGGGGATTGGGTTTGGTCTTAAATTTCTCTTCTTCAGCGGCCTCGAAAATGGAATTGGTTCAAAGTGTTCCCCTGGAGACTACTCTCGCCGTTCCCGGCCTACGGGATGCTCAAGAGGTTTGGCTCGAAATGATCAATGGGGCCAAGACCACATTGGATATCGAGCAATTCTACATCAGTGAACAAAAGGGGGAGGCGCTGACCCCGGTGCTCGATGCGATCAAGGCCGCTGGAAAACGGGGAGTGAAGGTGCGCCTGCTCGTTGATTCGAAGTTCTTCAAAACCTATCCCGAGTCAGTAAATGAAATCGGAGCGACACCTAGTTGTGAAGCCAGAACGGTTGATTTCGGAGATGCCGTTCAGCATGCGAAGTTTTTCGTCGTGGACGGGGAAGTTACTTTCATCGGTAGCCAGAATTTCGATTGGCGAGCGCTTTCTCACATACATGAAATAGGAATTCGCATCGAAGATAAGGGGCTAACCTCTCAGCTGCTCTCGGTATTTGAAAGAGACTGGAATAAGGGAGATTTCACGAAGCCCACCGTGGCGTCGAAAGGGACAAAGGATCCTCTATTTGTTTCGGCACCTCAGCCGTTGAATCCCGCCGGAATAGCTTACTCGTTGCCGGAGATCTTGAGCCTTATAAAGGGCGCGAAACGTACGGTTCGAGTCGAGGTGATGGAGTATTCGACGGATAAAGGACATTGGAAGGAATTGGACAATGCTCTTAGGGCCGCTGCAAAGAGGGGCGTTCGTGTTCAGATTCTCGTCGATGAATCGAATCTCAAGAAAGCTAAGGCGGACATGACGGCGTTAGCTACGGTTGAAAATGTCGAGCTGAAAGCGGTTACGATTCCTCAATTTTCGGGTGGTGCCATTGCTTATGCTCGGTTGATCCACAGCAAGTTCTTGATAGCGGACGATGCTAAAGTTTGGATCGGAACAGAGAACTGGAGCGAGAGTTACTTTACCAAATGTCGCGATGTAGGTGTGGTCACCGCGGATGGTGAAATCGTGAAGAACTTAAGTCTCGTCTTCGAAAGAGTTTGGAAGAGCGATTACGCGGCCAATCTATGAACTTGCGAGGCCTCGTAGAGGCCGATGCAAACTCATGGGACGGAGCTCAACAACGCTTGTTCCTAGTAAAATCAGCGTTTTGCTTCCTCGTACAAGGTATCCCTTGGGCAACCCCATGCCCCTGTAGTTTCGAGGCTGAGGGTGTTCTTTGTTGCCCTCAAGCGAAAGCTTAGCTCCTCTACTCCGAACGCGAATAACTCATCCGTAGGAGTTCCAACTGCTTTTCCGCCTTCCTTGCGCCAGCAACTACGTTTTGCATTTTCTCCTGGGCCAGAACGCAATAAGGAGCTTTCCCGGTACTCGTCGCCCGACAATTCGAAAGAGGAAAGGATTCTCTCGTAAAAATATCCGGTTTTACATAGAGAGGTTTCGTCGTCATTGGATTTGTGAACACGCACCAAATGGCTTGCATCAATCCTGTAAGCGTCCAAGTCCTCGACCACTAGCTGCGTTTTTCCGCAGTGTTTGGAGATGACACGCCAGGTATCGTTGATATCAAAATTTCCAGGAGACTGTGACGGCTGGGACGAAGAGCCAATTTGGCTGTTGCAAGAAGCTAAAAGGATTAACGACAAAGAATAAAGAATTTTCACAGATCCCCCAATAAGTAGAAGCTTAGAGGGGGATCCGAAATTAAGTCAAAATGCTATTTCTTCTTCGGAAAGGGAAGGATTTGAGCGCTCGGCCCAGTGCATTCATAAGTCTTTCCGTATTCCGCGAAGTGGAAGTGTCCATCCTCGCATTGGTAATCAATATGATTTCCATGAACGTAAGACTTGTGTCCACAATTGGCGGCGTGCACATGATCGTGGTTTTTCAAAGCTCCAGGTCGTTCTTTCGCCACTACGCCTGACGACCGAGCGGCGGAATTAGCTGCTTTTTTCAAGGCATCCTCCGTTGGGGTTAGATTTAAAGTATGCCCAGAAATGGTGAAGGAACTGTGAAGTCCGTGCGGGGGTATTCACAACTTAAGTCAGGTAATTTTCCGGAGGTGTAAACTCGCTTAGCATCAGAAGACGGGTGTCTCTATTTTATACATATTTCCTCTAAGCTCTTGGTATCACTTGGATTGCCTGAGTTTTTAACCGAGGCATACGCCCAACCTGATCTCTGTGTATACATAGGAGCTCTTCGGCTCTGGGGCGCGGGTAGTAGGCCCTTCCTTTGCAACCTTTCTTGTCTCTACTGATCGGGGGGGCAGAAATGGGTTTCACAAGGGCGGCAGTGATGGTGCTTGCCATGTTTATTGGCGCAGGCATCGCGACGGCGGACGTTGGTTCAATACTCAACCCTAACGTTTCATTATTATCAGGTGGTGCGGTTAAGACACCGCCAAAACTTGCTAGTGAAATACAGAATGTCGCGTTGGCACAAGTGAAGGGTTTTTTGGGAAACCCGCAAAATCAACAACTCTTGAGACAACAACTCTGCTCCCAACATTCAGCCGATATCGGGACAGACTCTGGACTCCGGAATTTCTTGCGAAACATCGATGGTCTTACTTTTGGCGTGGGAGCCGACTTAATTCCCGACTCTGCAAAGGATTGGATGGGGGAGATACTCGACGCCTCCTTCGGCGTGGAATACGCGGTATTCTTCAAGGAAGGAAAAATTTCCCTCACTTCATACTGGGTTCCTCAAGTGGGCGTCAAAACTCCGAGTGCATCCGCAAAGACAAGTCTTGGATATCGCTTCGGGGTCACTTCTGGTTGCAATGCCGACCCTGAAGCGTATGGCGGCTATTCTGGAACCATAAGTGTCGGTGGAATGAATTTATCTCTATCGATGCGAGACGACGTCATCGGAAGTTGTCTGAAAAATAACCTGGAAAGTTTAAATACTCTGCGTCCCATTCAGCCAGGTTCTGTCAAAACGTTTCAGTCGGTTGATGCTATCCTTCGGGACTCCTCGAAGATCGAGTCTCTTAGGCTTGCCCTTTTCCACGAGGCGGATTTATTCCGCCCGGTGGATCCGCTTTTTTTGGCCCATAACCCAGTGGGGAGCGATTCCAGCAGCGAGGATCTCTCCCAGTCACTAGTCGGTCTTGTAGAACTGCTCCAGCCCACGGGGGTCGGGCTTCCTCACGACTTGTCCGCACGGTTTGAACGGATTGCAAAAGGACACGGCGCCGTTCAGGCGGTGGGAGAACTTTCAATCTATCAAGAATCAGGCATCGCAAAACTTGAACAATTGCAAGACGACATTGCATCCACTGCTCGTATTTTTGCTAGGGCGAGTGCTTTATTGGAGAAGGGCACGGGATTGAATCGGGCTTATCTGGACATCACGGGATCAGGACAAGTGGCAGCACCGATTGACCTTGTGAAGCAATTTGACCCGAACTCTTTGGACCGTTTTAAAAGGGATTGGGTACGTGAGCACAAGAGGCAATTCAATAAGCTCTGTAGTTATGGATCGGATGAGGCGCGGTCGAATCAAGAGAGCGTCACCTTTGTTACCATCGATAAGAGCCACATTTATGATTGTGTGCGCGGTGAAATAATTGGTCCGGACAATTTGAAAGCAAGGAAAAATTCTCTCCAGGCGATGAGGAAACTGGTGGAAGAGGTTTCCAAGAAAAGACAGGCCCTGGTGGATCTGCTTAAGTTAGTCACCAATTTCAAGGCTCAGCTCATCTCCGGACAAGAACTCGACCTTGCATCCCTGAAAATTGGAGTGGATAGAGACGGCGCCGGCTGCGAGCAATCCATATTAAACGGCTGCAAATCTGTATCTTTCCCACCGGAGCACTTGGTCAAAGCGGGAACTCTAATTCGTGAAACATTTGCAAGTCCACAACTTCCTAAAAACCTCGGAAAGTCCGTCGCTGATTTACTGGGGGGGGCAGTTTCCAGCGGCGTCAGTCTGTCCCACAATAAACAAATAACCACGCAAGAGTACGATTTGTCGGACTTGGGCCCAACTTTCAATGTGTTTTCTCGTGGGTTATGCGGCGCTGTGAGTGAGCAACGCCATGTTCGAGCTGCGCCCGACCATTCTAAAGGAGAAACCTACAAATGAGGCCGGATAAAGTTTGTATTTTGGTTCTTTGTATTTTTACTTCAGTTTCTGTACTAGGGACGGATTCAAAGTCGGTCTTCATTGGGCGGATTGATCCCAAGGGTGTTTCGATCGAGACCCAAGTTCGTAACCAAGCTCCGCAGAACGGGATGGGGGAGAATGGCAGAGGGTCTGTAAGTGCCAATTCGACCGTTGTTCGTCTTTGTTATGGAATCGATGACACGATAAAAAAAGGCTGCGAAAAGCTAAATGAGAAGCTCATTGCCTGTGGAGTAAAGGTATTGACTCTTTGGGATCCTACTCCCGACGATATCCGGGCCTTCGCAAAAAAGCATCAATTGCCACCGAGTACTAACTTTCTTTTGTCGTCCCATGGAGTTCCTTACGATGGAGATCATATCCTACCGATGCCAGATGGACGTGGGGAGAGCATCGACTCGAGTCGATTCAAAGTAAGCCTTTCCAACGGAACCCAGGTGAACAATTTCGTTCGTAGTCAGGATATTGTAGAGGCTGTCACGAATTCTTTTCCGGCTGAAGCTGCCGGGCATAAGCCTTCCGTTTGGATGTCCACGTGCCATTCGGGCCAATGTTTAAGCCCCGGCCATTGTGTTGGCGCGGCCTGCAAGCCCAATGAGGTTGCGTATATGGATGCAGAAGGGCTTGAGGCGACTGAGACGCATTTGGCCGATTTGCTATGCCACGCGGACAAATTTCACGCTGCAGATGTGGACGGTAATGGCATCCTTGATCATAGAGAATTGGCGGCCAATTTCTGCACGAAATTCGGTCCGAGGTTGGTGAGTCGTTCGCTGTACCAGAGGGGATTAGTTGATTTTTCTGATAGGTTTAGCGGTAGTTTTGCAGAGGTAAAGTCGGAGGACGAATTGAAACTTTATGAAGCAGCAAGTAGGGAAAAGAATCCCGGACTCTTAGTTAGTTCAGGAAGGACTTCCAGCCTCTGGGCAATCGAGTTTGAGGGTGCTGATGGCACGGCACAGATAGCCTCCTCTCCTACAGTGTGGGACAGCCGTGAAGGAGCGTCGCAGGTGTTCAAAAACAAGTCTCCCAGCTGGCCCGCGGAGTGTAACGATCTCGTCCTCAATGGAAAGGCCACCCATTGTAGACTGAAAGAGGTAGCAGAGGTGTGGAGCATAGAAGTGCGTGATCCGAGTGGACAGGCTTGCGTACATTCCAGCGAATCCCAACACGTCGATACAGGAACGTTCCGCCTCTATCCCGCAAAGGATCAGTCGACTAGGTCAGTAGTGACCCACTAGGGTAAAGCACTTGTGGTAAAAGTAACGAAGTGAACTCTGACGATCCAAAAGAAAAATCACCACCTCCCCTAGGACCAGGGGATTTTTATTTTGAAGAGTCAGGCCTCATGGTTCTTACCGGGCAGTATTTGAAAAAACGCGGCTATTGCTGTGAGAATGGTTGCCGGCATTGTCCCTACGGATTTTCGAAAAACCCCTCTAAGATAGGTCCTGGGAAGCAAACCAAGTAGAATTGTGGGGATTGTGTCGAAGCCGCCATAATCTGGGAATGTTTTTCCGCTAGTCTGATTTCTGATGGAAATGAGAGACCACCCTTCCCACTTTAAGAAAGCCTGGAAAGTTGTTTTGCCGTGCTGGACGATTTGCATTGCGGCGGCCGTATGGGGAATTTTCAGCGTGGGACCTAACCCCGCAACCTGGACGGAAGGGGAAAGAACTTTAGCTAACCTTTGCGGTGCAGTTTTTGTTTCGGGCTGGGTTTTTACTGTTATATTCGCGCTCCGGCATTTTTATCGCTGTCCCTGCGCTTTCTGTGGGGTGCGATTAAAGCAAACCAGGACCACCGGGAAGTATGTCTATTTTGATTGTGAAAAGTGCGCGATCACTTGGCGGAGTCGGTGGCGAATTGAATTTGATCCCCCGTAAAAAAGAGTGATGGCCTAACGGGTGCGGCGTAATGAGGGCGTAGCATTGGACGAAAGAAGGGGAACTCTTAAGAGCTCGGAGTATTTTAGTGCCATATTCTGGCACGCTTCACGGGATTTCAAAGACCCACGCCAGAGAGGAGCATTTTTCTTTTTGTCGCGTCGGTGCTTGAGCTGGGCAGAAAAGGACTCGCTTTCGCCGGACTGCGAAGTATCGATGATTTCGATGCCTTCGTAATTCTCGAGCGGCTCTTCCCATCCCTTGGGCGCGAGCCAGCCTTCGTGGGTCATACGAACGAAGGTGCGATCGATCTCGGTCCGATGCGATCGTGTAAGCGATAAGGCGATCTGTAAAACCACGAAAGAGATGATGAGGTTCGACCAATCTCCGAAGTAGCCTTGCTGTAGTCCCGCCACCTGCACAAGGAAAAATGCCCCGACAAGCAGTGTTGCTTTCTTGGCGTAATCGCGCACTACCGCGAGTCCGACATCGATCCGGATGGGTAGACCTTCGGGTGCGGACGGGCCTTTCGCCATTTCCTCAAGCTTAGTTAACCATTTCGGCTCATCATTTAAGGGGGTGGGGGGCGTGGTTTCCCGTTTCAACGCTAGAAACTCCCTAAGCGAGTCCACGGCGGATCGGATTTCTCCAGGCGAAGCCTCGGCGAAGTTCGCAAAGGAAACTCTCTCACCGGAAGAAAGCGCCAGGCGAAATCCTTCCCTTTTGTATCGACGTGTGAATTCGATATCACGGATTTGAGACAACGGAATCTTGCGGAGAAATGGACGCCATGAGTTTTGGCGAAAGCGTAACGTATTCGAAGATTTTTCGATGGTCAAAAATGGCGGGAAGAGCAGGCTCAAAGGCGTCCCTACGACCGACAGAAGCCAGATGACCGTAAAAAAAGCTCCAAATAGAAGAAACGGTAAAAAGAAGCCGGTCTCGTTTGTAGCAAGGATCGGCGTTTCCGGGGACGCGAGAAAAATGTTGATCGTGTCTATTAACTTCGACTTCATAATATCGCCGAAGTTTGAGGACATCGACGTAATGGGTACAGGTCCCGACGGCGTCACTACTTGCGCACGGCTGACCAAAGTGGCATCTCCATCGGTTTGAGAATGTTTCACGGAAATCTCGGCGTGCTTCACTCCCTCGGCCGTCACTTCCCTTACATAAAGCCCGAAAATAAAATGTTCTCTAAAACGGCAATTCACTGCCCAGTTTACCCTGGTTCGTTCACATTGGATTTCCACGCGCTGGTAGCCGAGTGAAAGGAATCCCGGGCCAAATACCGTAAAGAAGACGAGAGCGAGGAGAAATTTGAAGAAATCCAATAATGTTGGGCGCCAGAGCATATGAAGTGAAAAGAGAACGCCAGGCTGTCTGACTACCTTCAAGGCCATAGTATTTTATCGGCACTTCCGACGCATCGCTCGAGGTATTAATTTTAAGCGCCGCAATCACGAGTGGCGAGAGCGGGTGCTCCGCTGACAGTCGCTTTCTTTCTAGGAATTCGCTCTAATCCCAAAAACCTTCCACTAAGTGACAATTTTTGTCTGCTTGAAAAAACGTTTCACGGCCCTGAAGTAGGTGCTCTAGCCTGAATTCCGCAGGTATGCCCGTTGCACTGAAGCGTGGGCGGAGGGTTGTGGATGAAACGCTTTTTAACCAGTCTATTAGCTGTAGTTGTGATGTTAACCGCTTCCTGTGCGCATAAAGAGCCGACCTTGTCGGAAGAGCTTGCAAAGGAAGACCTAGGGAAAACTGAAGTAGTGAATTCGGCCCCCTCTCAAGAGACGGTGGCCGCGAGTCCGCTCGGTGAAGCCGGCCAGCCGGCGTTCGCGCCGCCTATTCCGGTCACACCTCAAGCTGCCCCGGAAAAGTTTGTTACAAAGGTGGAAAAAAGAAAAAAGACCTTCGTGGCGAAGTCGAAACGCAAGCACCGCAAATCGAAAATGCTTGCGAAGAAAGCCCGCCGAAAGCACAAGCGGGCTTCCCCCAATTACTAGTCTCACGGGCACCCGCTGCGACTGAAGTGGGCGCGAAACGCGACTGTTCCAGTTCCGAAATTGAAAAATTTTCCGATGGGCTCAAGTTTCTTTAGAATCTTGAGCCTATTTTATTTTCATTTTCCGCGTAAGTAGTGCCCGGAACTTGCACATAGACCCGGGCAAAGCTGCGGCGAGTTGCCGCAAAACAACTACGAACTAAAGGAAGAACACAAAATGAAACAGAGCAAACTACTCATTCCGGCATTCGCGCTGGTAGTGATTGGCTTCGGCATTTCTCGAAGCACTGTCGCCTCCGAGGTGAAGCTGGAACAACTTACGCTGGTGGAAGAGTCCGTCGCGGTTGGTCCTGTTCTCGTCGAGCATAGCGGGTATGGGGGCAATGGCGGTTACAGCGGTCATGGTGGATATGGAAGCTATGGCGGGCATGGGGGCAACGGCGGTTACGGTGGTCATGGTGGAAATGGAGGCTATGGCGGACATGGGGGCAATGGCGGTTACAGCGGGCATCAGGGGTATTCCGGCTATAGCGGGTACTCAAGCTACTCTGGATACAGTGGCTACGGCGGGTACTCGGGTTATTCCGGGTACAGCGGCCACTGCTCTCCTTCCTCGTGGAATGGCAGTGAACTGACCACACCGAAAGTGAAGTTGAACGACAGCGAAGCGTAATGGAATCAGACGTACCTCGTCTAAGGCGGCGGGGTACGTTTCAATTCGGGGAGAGAGCATGAATTGGTGGCAACGCATTTTGATTTTCGCAGGTGCAGGGCATCTTTTATTGGTTTGCCTTGGGACCGCGAGAGTTCAGCTCAAGAGTTTACCAATTCTTGGCTCTCCCCTTCACATCTATAGCGCGTATACGGGTGCGGACCGCCAGTTCGGATTCTTTGCGCCTAATGTTGGTAGCCAATTGCGAGCGGTTTTTGATCTGGTCGATGGGAATGGAAATTCGGTTCAGGCCGAGCTTCCTCCGGGGGCCAGTAGAGAGTCGAATTTGCGGATTCAAAACATTGTGAGCCTCCTCTGGGATCAGGTCGACAATGAGACATTGCGCCGAACCATGAGTGCCTCTCTTGCGGCAAAGATGTTCACGCGTTTTCCGGGAACAAAACAGGTGACCGTACGATTCGAGGGGTATGAGCTTCCGCCCATGAGCCAATTTGCGAGTGGAGATAGGCCCTATTGGAAACACTTTTATCGAGCGAGGTTCGTCAATGAAGTGGGCGAATAAACTAGAATCAACATTGAGCCGATTTGCGTTCACTCCGGCGTCTCCCGTTCCGCTCGAAATATTGCGAATTCTTGTGTCGGCAGTTTTACTGGCCCAAGCGTTCCTCGTTGCGCCGGATTTTTTCGAGCTCTATGGAAGCCAGGGAATTTTCCAAGGGCCGCTTCAAGTCTTTTTTTCTAACGACACAGCTCCAGGAGTCGTGTCGGTCGTCCGCTGGCTTGGGCCTTTGGGACTCACCGAAAAACAGAGTCTCGGCCTTGTGGGTGTTCTTTATGTGACTGGTCTCTCCTTTCTCCTCCTTGGTATAGCGACTAGAACGGCTGCGGTCCTTACTTGGTTCACCCATCTCCTTCTCGTGGGGACGCATTTCACGAGCTATGGCGTAGATCAATTCGCCCACTTTCTTCTTTTTTATTTCACCTGGATGCCGGTGGGCGGCTCAGGCCGGCCGTCGGCTCTGGCGGGGTTTTCCATTCGGATGCTTCAGCTACATCTTTGCTTAGTCTATTTTTCGAGCGGGATTGATAAGTCGTTCGGAGATCAGTGGTGGAGCGGGGAAGCGATCTGGCGGGCACTCAGCATGCCCATTTACGTGCAGGCGGACATGAGTTGGATAAGTAGCATGCCATTTGTGGCGAAGCTCACCGCTTGGGGAACGCTTCTTGTGGAGATTGGGTATCCCCTTTTTATCTGGATGCCTAAAACGAAGATGCTTTGGGTAGTCACGACGATTGCGATGCATGCTGGAATCGGGATCTTCATGGGGCTACACACTTTTTCGTTCCTCATGGCGTCCCTTACTTTTTCAATGTTCGGCATCTCCTCCTTGGCGAAAGAAACAACAGAGTACAAATTTCCCACACAATTGAGAGCTATCATAAGTTAGGGTTCACAGTTGTACGTTGGAGGGTTTAATGTCTCGAAGAATCATTTCCTGTCTGGTTCTATTGGTCTTAAGTATTTTTCTCGGTAATTGAGTGTAATCCAGCCATCCTTAGCACCATTTTCATTTAAGAGGGACGTGTGCGGCAAAAATCTAGAATTAAAGTTTCCGTCGGAATTGTACTTCTTGTCACCGCGCTAATGGTCGCTTCCCATTGGAATGCGAGCACTCCTCGGCACCGAAAACTCTTGAGTCAGCACGCCCTTTGGAATCTCACCTGTCTCGCTCTATAACTCAAACATTTCTCAATGATCTTTAAGTATTCTCAAGATAGGGCCTCTCGTATGCCAATACGGAGGCCCTTATTTATTCCAGGCCCAAGCTGATACCGCTTTTGATTCTTATGAGCGTAATTGTCTATTCCTGCCAGAAAGAGACTCTAAAACCGAGCCATTTGGATGGTTCCGTCCGATCCGCCGATGATTATAGCGCGCCCCTCCGGGAAGAAAGAGAGAGAAATTGTCTCCCCTACCTTTTCATCGGACGAGTACACTAGCTTTCCGGTAGCGCGTTCCCATACATAAGCTTTGCTCTTATAGGCGCTTGCCCCAATCCATTTTCCATCTCTCGAAGCATCGACCTGCCAGAAAAAACCGGGCACGGAATCAAAGGTCTGAACGATCTCTTTTTTTTCCGTGTCGAGTATTTGCAGAGGGCCTCCTTGGGAAGGATTTCCTCCGATGAGAACCTGAGTCGGCGAGATAGGTTCTGAAACGAAGTAGTATGGCGATTCCGAAAAAGTACGTTCGACTTTCTGCTCGGCCAAATTCCAGAGAAGCACACCATTCAACCCTACAGTGAGCCAATGCTCCGGAGTTCCTCCAAGTGGCACGATACCGACGGGCGATTTAGTTTTGATAGAAGAAAGTTCTGTGTAGGTTTTTCCGTCCCAAGCCTTCACAAAGCCATCCGAACATGCAGTGAAAAAACGGGAACCGTCGGGAAGAACGCGCACGCGAGGAGCATTGAGGGTATGTCCCTCGATTTTCTGTACCTTCTCTCCCGTTTCGCCCTGCCACACATAGATAGATCCGTCTTGGCTCGTGCTCACGATGCGGTGATCGGGAAAGAAAGCGGCATCCCAAACTCTGAAATTACTATCATGCCGGAAGCTAGCGAGGCCGCAGAAGCATTCGGTCCACCAGGTTTTGACGACCCCGTCTCCACCCGCCGTGAGAAAGTGATCTCCTTCGGCGGAAAATGCTATTTTCCACACACCATCTTCATGAGCTTTCACTGGCTCTACCGGTGCCGCATAGCTCAACGCGCAGAATAGGAAAAGAAATTCTGTTACCCACCCATTAGTTTTCATGTGGAAATGGTAACCGGTACTTTCTCAGGTGTCGAATTCTAGGAGGTCCTCTGACGAAGTACCGTTCAAGCGCCTAAAGTCTAGACAGCATAATTCAAGCCTGGGGCCTGTAATCCCAGGCACACCCGTTGCTTCATTAGATACCTATGGCAACCCCGACGATGACATCGCTGAAGGAAGAAATAGGCCTTACTTGCCTTCACTGCGGAAAGACCCAACTTCCCCCCAATCGAACCTTGGATAGCTGGACTTGCGGGTATTGCCATAGCGGCTTTCTTTCCACTGCTATGTTGATGAACCTCATTTCGAGAGACATGGTCAAAGAGCTTACGAAAAAACGGCAAATCAAGCCGAGTAATCGTTCTTGCCCGCACTGTCAAAGCCGCATGGAGCCGGCACAATTGCGCCAGTGGGATGGGACACTCGAATATGAGCATTGTCGCCACTGTCGCCTTTTATGGTTCGAAGGAGGCTCGATCGTGAAGCTCCTCCACAAGCGGGATAAAGAAGATATTTCGGCGAATACTCCTGAGAAAGTATTAACGGCACTCTTGGAGAAGAAACGACCTTCTCAAATGAAGCTTCGTCCTAAAGTCATCCCGATTTCCGGGCCCTTTATTCCATGGGGCACGCTTTCGGTGACTCTCGTCTGTGCCATACTTTTACCCGCAGCGCTTCACTTTCCCCAGGTCTACGAAAGATTGGGCTTTCTACCTCAGAATCCCTGGCGGAATTATGGAGTGGCGTGGTTGACGAGCCTCTTCTTGAATTCGCGAACACAAATTCATGGACTCTTTGCGCTGGTTCTCTTTGGCGCGCTCGCGGAAAAACGTTCGGGTCTCGATCGCTTCTTAAAAATATTTCTTCTTTCCGGAGTCCTCGGGAATTTTACCTTTCTTCTTTGGGTACCTACGCCTGAGGGAATTGTCTTCGGCTCAAGTTGCGGGATTGTCGGCATTGCCACGCATGTTCTTTTCACTTTGCCTTATGGGGAATTTCTATTTCCAAAAGAAAGGTGGCGCTCGCCGATGACTCCAGTTCTTTGGACTCTCATCGGGGTGGGCGCAACGATCGCTGTCGTTATCGGTTGGGATTTTCTATTCATGGCACTGAGGAACACGGGCCTTGGTCACGGGGTAGGTGCTCAACTGGGAAATACTTTTCTGGGGAGCATTACTGGGTTTCTAGGAACTCCTCTATTTTGGGCTCATCTTTTCGCCGCTGCGGTAGGAATGTTTTCTACGTTGTCCTTCAAATCTGAAACTTTGCCCTAGGATATTAATCCCTGCAGCTCGCCAAAAGTGCCTGATCTGGACTCAACGCAATCGAACTCAGGGATTAGGCGGCCTTTTTATTGGCTTCGACGGTATTTTTTACTTGGTTTCTTCCGCCAATTTTGGCGGAATAGAGGCACCGATCGGCTGTTTCGATCAAGTGGGTGGGTAGCATCTCTGGAGTGGGGACAATCGAGGTAACTCCCGCGCTAATTGTGATGAACTTTGAGCAGCCGGAGCTGGGGTTGGGAATACAAGCGTCGAGGACTGCTTTGTGGATGGTTCGCCCAACGACCATAGCGCCGTCCAAGGGGGTATCGGGAAGGATGACGGCAAACTCTTCCCCGCCGTATCGACTCAAAACATCTCCGGGGCGCTTTAAGCCTTTGCGCATGATTTGCACGATACTCTTCAGACAGTCATCGCCTGCCTGATGGCCATAGTGGTCGTTAAAAAGCTTGAAATAGTCGATGTCGATGAAGACCAAACCAATGGGACGGGCATTTCGCTGGGCTCGGCGCCATTCCTGTTCATAGGAAACATCGAAGCATCGGCGATTTCCGATTCCCGTGAGGCTATCGACCATGGAAAGTCGGGTGAGTAAACGATTCAAGTCTGAGAGTTGCATGGTCGTTTCCATGAGCTCTCTTTCGCGCGCTTTCCTTCTATCAATCTCAAATTTTAATTTCAGGGAATAACGAACTCTTCCCAATAATTCGAAATCACGAATCGGCTTCGTTATGAAATCGGAAACTCCGGCGGCGAAGGAGGCTTGAAACTCTTCCGGGGAAATGCTGTCGGAGACCAAAATTACCGGCACGTCCTGGTACTGGATACTCGATTTGATCTTAATGCAAACGTTGAGCGCGTCTTCCTTTTGCGCCAAGGAAATGAGAATCATTTCGATATTGTAAATCGGCTGACGAAGTCCGACCCCCGGATCGAGCGCGAGCTTCTGGCACGCGTCCTCGACCGACTGGGAAAAAAAAAGCTCGGCATAGCCTCCGCCGCGCAAAGCGTTTCCGATATTTTTTAGATCGGAATCGGAGTCGGTAAGAAGAAAGAGACTCATTGTCTCTAGTATCGGAAAAAAAATGTAAAATCCTTAAGTCTCTTCAACTTTTCATTCGCCAAAAGGTGTCAATGAGCGTTTTGACTCGGGCTGGTAGAGCGGTCTCTTTCAGAGTAACCAAATGAATCGTATTGGTAAGGGGCGAACGCTTCGAAGGGTGGAAGACGAATAGCAGCTTGTCCCCTATGAGGGCCTCGACGCAGTGTTTCGGCACGACGGTTAGGCCCATGCCGCTCTCCACCATGGTGATGGCCCCGTGAAGGCTATTGATGCGACCCGAAATGCGAAGCGAGGTCGGACATAGTCGACGGGAGGCGGACACAAAGTGCTCCGCCCAAAGCTCATAGAGAACGTACATGCCGGGATAGGAAACAAACCCGGCGTTGGAAATATCCAGGAAAAGCTTCGGATC